>NZ_KV814915.1:0-213 GCF_001814135.1 Neisseria sp. HMSC067H09
GTATCAAGTTCTTCCATACCAACGACGGCGAAGTGAACCCCGACGTACAGGCACGCAACAGCGAAGACTCCAGCGCGAGCGGCGCATACGCCACGGCAGTCGGCTTCCAAGCCGCCTCCAAAGGCACCAACGCCATCGCCATCGGTAAAGGTGCCAAAGCCAACGCCGAGAACACCATTGCCATCGGTACCGGCAACATCGTCAGCGGCAAAA
>NZ_KV814916.1:0-7488 GCF_001814135.1 Neisseria sp. HMSC067H09
GTTTTTCTAAGGCTTTTAACGCTTTTTCTTTTGAGATAGGCGGATCATAGACATCTATCCCTCTTAAAAAAGCAATGCCGGTCAATGCATTATCCTGATTTTTTGATAAGTTATTTTCAGGAACAAATCCTATAATATCAATCAGATGGAATAGTGATTGAAAATCTATTAAATCAAAAAAATAATTTGGAATTTCATCTAAATCCATTTCCCTTATGATTTTTTCAACCCACATTTTAAATTCGGTAATATTGATTGCTTGGCAATATATACTACCTAGGGCAAAATTTAAGTCAGTGCTATTTTCTTTATAAATTTTCCACATAATCATTTATCTTTCCCCATTGCCTCACCTCCTATGTGACCGGTTTTAGAATGTTCCCATTCAGGCACAAGCTGCATCTTTCCTGTATCTTGATGATGATGCCAAGTATAGTTGGGAATTTTGGCTTTGCCTTTTTCGATTGCCCTTAATTGTTCTATGTTAAAGGCAGCATTTTGATTACTTAAGGCGGAGGCAGTTCTACAAATGGAAAGAAATACTGAAACCTCTGATAAATTTCAGGATGTTTCTTTAAGGATTTTAATGCTTTTTCTTTTGAGACGGGAGAATCATAGACATCTATATCCCTTAAGAAGGCAATGCCCGTTAATGCATTTTTTTGATCATTTGAAATGTAACCATAATTAACGACTCCAATTAAATCATAAATTTCCCCTATACTCTTATCAAAATCAATCAAATCAAAAATATACAATGGAATTTTATCAATAGGAGTATCTCTAACAACTATATCCAACCATAATTTAAATTCAGAAAGATTAATAGCATCATAGAACATGCAGATTATTGCAAATCCTAAATCTTCACAATTTTCTTTACTAATTTTCCACATAATCATTTACCTTTATTCATTGCTTCACCACCTATATGTCCTGTACGCCTATGTATATCCTCACGAATTAACTGCATACGTCCGGTATCCTGATGATGATGCCAAGTATAATCCGGTATTTTAGATTCTCCTTTTTCGATTGCCCTTAATTGTTCTGTGTTAAAGCTTGACTTGCGAACCTGTCCTTTTTGAATGGCTTCCGCCAGATCCTTGGTCGCCAGCCTCATTTGCCCTGTCGAACCCTTCGATCTGAACTCCTTGGTATTAATTCTTGTATCGTATTTTACGTCTTTTTCAAAATTCGGAAATCCTTTGCTGTCAAACGGCACCCCGGTCTTCGGGTGGCTTTGGTTTGCCAGTTTGACATTTTTGCCGTTTGACGGCGGTACAGTCGAGGATTTGACATTTTATTTGCCATAACGCTGTTCCAATTCCGTTCTGACAGTGCGGGAGTGGTACGGTGAATCATAACTGTACCGTCCTTGTTGGGCTTGGGAAAAATTTTCCCCGACAGGTGCTTTCCCTTTCGGCAATGCAACTGCGCCCATCTGCGACTGTTTGACGGTGCTTGCACCTATACCACCCCAGTCGTATCGGGTTCGAGCATATTCCGCCCCTTTGGTAACAGGGACAATCGCTTTGGCGATATTACCAAGTGCTTCTGCTCCTTGTGCCGCATTCGGGTTTCTGACCGCCCAATCACGGACAGTTTCTGTGGCATTGTTCTGGAATTGCGACAAACCACCCAAATTGCTGACAGCTTTAATTTTGTTTTCGGTGGAAAGCAGATCTAAACCGTGCATGGTGGCAATGTCTATGCCTGCGCCTATACCTTGTACAGCATCGCCTGCTCCGATAATCTCGCCTGCTGCACCGATGACATTTTTAATGATGTCTGCCGAACCATTAATAGCTTCGGCGGCATTGCCTAATTTGTTCAATGCGGGATTGTATTCGGTTGCCCTGCGGTAGCCATCGCCTATGCCTTGCGTCAGCATTCTGCCTGCATTGTCAAAACGATCAGTCAGCCGCTGTTGTATACTACGATTGTCCGTTATGTTCAGGCTGATGTTTTGCGCGATACCTTTTACATCATAGCTGTATATATCACGTGCACCTTTGGGAGCAGGATAGCCACCGCCCTATTGTTTTCACAGACATTTTTCAATACCGGTAAATCCGACGCGCGGGATACGGGCGCGGGTAAGGTGGGTAAGGATAGCCGTAGCGGTGTACCGGCTCGCTGTCCTGATAGATGACGGTCGTTCCCGGCGGGGCGTTGACGGTAACGGTTTTGTTGATGGTGGTTTGGGAATGGACGGGAAGGTCGAGGACGGCGGTGCGCCCGTATGGGGTTTCGGTGTAGAAACAGCCGCCAAGTGCGGTCAGCGTGAAGGCGTAGAGTAGGGGCTTCATGGGTTTCCTTCATTCAAAACGAAACGGTAAGGGGTCGTCTGAAAACACGGTTTCGATACGGTTGAAGCCGTTTTTGGGTTTTCAGACGACCCTTTTTATCGCCAACATCCTTAACTTTAAATACGGCATATCATCAAATTCCGTCATTCCCGCCCCCGCCTGCGCGAGAACAGGCTACGGCGGGAATGACGGTACCCGATAAGTTGCGTATCGAAAATAAAGTCATTTGACTATCTCCAGCCGACAGGATGGAGCGGCGGATTTTCAGACGACCTTCCCGCTTACCTTAACACAGTCTTCGTCCAGCGGCTGACCCATTGTTTCTGTTTGGTGTCGATGTCGTTGCGGCTGGGCGAGTCGGTGTGTTTCGGGGCTTGGGCGAACTCGAAGACTTTGGGCAGCGGCGTGTTTTTCACGGCGGGATAGACCCACATTTCGGTCGGCAGGGCTTTTTGCACTTCGCCGCTTTGCAGCCACTGTACGAGTTTCGCCGCCAGCTCGGGCTGTTTCGCGCCTTTCAAGACTGCCGCGCCTTCGACTTGGCGGAACACGCCGCCTTTGAGGAAGAGGTTGCCGGTCGGCGGCACGCTGTATTTGCCTTTGGAGTAGTGGACTTCGGCGGCGGGGCTGGCGGCGTAGCTGACGACGAGCGGGTAGGCGCCGCCGTTTTGGGTGAAGTCGGTGTAATAAGCTTCACTCCAGCCTTTGGCGACTTTCACGCCGTTTTGACGCATCTGCGCCCACCATTTGAACGCGCCCTCTTCGCCCATGCCGCCGATGTTCGCCATCAGGAAGGCGAGTCCGGGCGAGGACGTGGCAGGCGAGGGCGTAACCAGCAGGTTTTTATATTCGGGGCGGGTCAGGTCCTGCAAGGTTTTGGGCAGCGGCAGTTTTTTCTGTTCAAACCATTTTTTGTCGTAATTGAGGGTAACGTAGCCGTAATTCACTGCCGCGATGACGGGCATCCCCGCTGAAACGGGCGCGGATTTGGGCTGCGCCGCCGCCAGTATGCCTGCTTCGCGGGCTTTGCCGATGTTGGCGTTGTCCAAACCGTAAACCGCGTCGGCAATCGGGTTGGCCTTGCTGAGAATCAGCTTGTTGAGCATTTCGTTGCCGCTGCCCGCCTTGATGACGGAGACTTTGGCGTCGTTGGCTTTTTCAAACTGCGCGAGGACGGATTGGGGCAGGCTGAAGGATTTGTGCACGGCAAGGCGCACTTCAGTCTGGGCGGATAAGTTTGCCGAAGCCAGCAAGAGGGCGAGGGCGGATAATTTCAGTTTCATTCTCTAACCTTTGTACGGGTAAAATACGAAACATCATAACAAAATCCGCACCAACACACGACATGAACCTTTCCCCCGTTTGGCTCTTTGACCTCGACAACACGCTGCACAACGCCGATGCAGGCATTTTCTACATCATCAACCGCGCCATGACCGACTACATGGCGCAACGCCTCAAGCTCTCCGAAGAGGCGGCATCCGACCTGCGTCAGGACTATTGGCACCAATACGGCGCGACGCTTGCCGGTCTGCAAATCCACCATCCCGAAATCGACATCCGCGAGTTTCTGCGTGAAAGCCATCCCATCGCGCAAATCTTGGCAAAATTGGAGGGCATGGAGGGAACCGAAAGCGTTTTAGGTCGTCTGAAAGGACGCAAAGCCGTTTTTTCCAACGGCCCTTCGTTTTACGTCCGCGCCATCATCGGGGCATTGGGTTTGGAAAACCGTTTTGACGCACTCTTCGGCACGGACGACTTCGGGCTGCGCTACAAGCCCGACCCGCAAGCCTACCTGACCGTCTGCCGCCTGCTCGACGCTGCGCCCGAACAGTGCATCATGATCGACGACAGCGCGGACAACCTGCACCAAGCCAAAGAGCTGGGCATGAAAACCGTATGGTTCGGCAGCAAAGCCCATCCCCTGCCCTTTACCGACGCCGTTGCAAAAGATATGCAGGCGCTCGCCGAATGTGCCGAAAAGCTGTCGGCACTCGTCTGAAACCTTTACAATATCGGGTTTGAACAACGGCACCAAGCCGCCCGACCACAAGGACAACCATCATGCGATACACCGCTCTCATCCTCGCCGCCGCAGCCGCCCTGACCGGCTGTACCTGGGAAACCTACCAAAACGAATCCGGCCACACCTCCCTACGCCCCAAATACGAAAAAGGCACGCGCATCTATTACGAAGACGGCACCTACTCCCGCGATATGCGTTACAACCAATACCGCCCCGAACGCCGCACCCTCAAACCGTTGCACGGCGACCAAGAAAACGTACGCGGCACGACATGGAACAAACCCCAAGGCGCCGGACAAGCCGCACCCGAAACGCAAACTGAAGAATAATCCGCCCGTAGAGGTCGTCTGAAACCGTCTTTTCCGTTTCAGACGACCTCAAACATAACCGCCATCCCGTTCGTCCCACATCTGCCGTCCTTCACAAGGAGAAAACCATGCGTTCCCTCGCCCTGATTTTCGTTGCCGCCGCCATCCTGGGCGGCTGCACCTCAGACCGCTACGACTTCGACAGCCGTCCCGCCGACACATCCGCGCGTACGCCCCTGAAACCGACCACACTCGACCGCTTGGAACGCGGCAGCCATGCCGACTCGTACCGGTTCACCCCCAAACCCAATAAACCATAACCTCCAAACGTCCACACGCCAAACCCAAATAAAAAGGTCGTCTGAAACCCCAAAATCCCGTTCAGACGACCCCTAAATACCCCCTTCATCAACATTGCATTCGAGAAAGTCCATCATGTCCGCCACACCCCTCAACATCGTCATCCTCGCCGCCGGCAAAGGCACGCGCATGTATTCCAAAATGCCCAAAGTGCTGCACCGAATCGGCGGCAAGCCCATGGTCGAGCGCGTTATCGACACCGCCGCCGCCCTGAATCCCCAAAACATCTGCGTCGTCATCGGACACGGCAAAGACCAAGTTTTGGACACCGTCAAACGCGACGTCGTTTGGGTCGAACAAACCGAACAGCTCGGCACCGGCCACGCCGTCAAAACCGCCCTGCCGCACCTTGCCGCCGAAGGCCGCACGCTGGTGTTGTACGGCGACGTTCCCCTGATTGACACCGCCACCCTCGAAACCCTGCTCGAAGCCGCCGGCAGCGAAGTCGGCCTGTTGACCGACGTTCCCGCCGACCCGACAGGCTTGGGCCGCATCATCCGCGACAGCCAAGGCAGCGTAACCGCCATCGTCGAAGAAAAAGACGCCGACGCCGCCCAAAAAGCCGTCCGCGAAATCAACACAGGCATCCTCGTCCTGCCCAACGCCAAACTGGAAAACTGGCTGGACAGCCTCTCCAGCAACAACGCCCAAGGCGAATACTACCTGACCGACCTCATCGCCAAAGCCGTTGCCGACGGCATCAAAGTCCATCCCGTCCAAGTGCGCGCCTCCCACCTTGCCGCCGGCGTGAACAACAAACTCCAGCTCGCCGAACTCGAACGCATCTTCCAAACCGAACAGGCGCAAGCCCTGCTCAAAGCAGGCGTTACCCTGCGCGACCCCGCCCGCTTCGACTTAAGGGGTCGTCTGAAACACGGACAAGACGTCGTGATTGACGTCAACGTCGTCCTCGAAGGCGACATCGAAATCGGCGACAACGTCGAAATCGGCGCAAACTGCGTCATCAAAAACGCCAAAATCGGCGCAAACAGCAAAATCGCCCCCTTCTCCCACCTCGAAGACTGCGAAGTCGGACAAAACAACCAAATCGGCCCCTACGCCCGCCTGCGTCCGCAAGCCCGCCTTTCAGACGACGTACACGTCGGCAACTTCGTCGAAATCAAAAACGCCGTCATCGGCAAAGGCACCAAAGCCAACCACCTCACCTACATCGGCGACGCCGAAGTCGGCAGCAAAACCAACTTCGGCGCAGGCACGATCATTGCCAACTACGACGGCGTAAACAAACACAAAACCGTCATCGGCGACGAAGTCCGCATCGGCTCCAACTGCGTCCTAGTCGCCCCCGTCAAACTCGGCAACAAAGTTACAACCGGCGCAGGCAGCACGATTACCAAAAACGTCGAAGACAACAAACTCGCCCTCGCCCGCGCCCGTCAAACCGTGATCGAAGGCTGGGTACGTCCCGAAAAAGGCGATAAGAAATAAAGCAGTAAACCGCCCTTCGCAACTCGTTGCAGCAACAGCAATCTGTCCCTTCCCCCGTCCGGCGGGGGAAGGTTAGGATGGGGGTGGCTTTGCGACTTTAGGTCAAAGCAAACTCGTACAACCCGTAGAACCACCCTCTCCCCAGCCCTCTCCCGCCGAACGGGAGAGGGAGGCGGGTTGCAGGTAAAAATAAGGTCGTCTGAAAACTCTGAGATTCGGGTTTTAAAGAAACTCGTTCCCGATTTTTTCAGACGACCTTTTACTCAATCAAAACAGACTTGTGATAACTCAAGTAGCGTGGGCTTTGCCCACAAAACCTACCACCTGACAATCCAAATCAGACAACAGCCGAATGGGTATCCATTTCGGCATTTATCTCGCGGGCAAAGCCCATGCTACTCGTTGCTGCAACAGCAATCTGTCCCTTCCCCCGTCCGGCGGGGGAAGGTTAGGATGGGGGTGGCTTTGCGACTTTAGGTCAAATCAAATTCGGACAACCCATAGAACCACCCTCTCCCCGGCCCTCTCCCGCCGGACGGGAGAGGGGGCAGGTTGCCGATAAAAACGAGATCGTCTGAAAACTTTGAGATTTGAGTTTTGGAGAAACTCGCTCCCGATTTTTCAGACGACCTCGTTTATTCAATCAATACAGGCTTGTGATAACCCAAGTAGCGTGGGCTTTGCCCACGAAACCTACCATCTGACAATTCAAATCAGACAACAGCTGAATGGGCATCCATTTCGGCATTTATCTCGCGGGCAAAGCCCATGCTACTCGTTGCTGCAACAGCAATCTGTCCCTTCCCCCGTCCGGCGGGGGAAGGTTAGGATGGGGGTGGCTTTGCGACTTTAGGTCAAATCAAATTCGGACAACCCATAGAACCACCCTCTCCCCGGCCCTCTCCCGCCGGACGGGAGAGGGAGGCGGGTTGCAAGTTAAAACAAGGTCGTCTGAAAACTTTGAGATATGAGTTTGGGAGAAACAAACTCACTCCCCCCGTTTTCAGACGACCTTGGATTCGGATTTCAAGTG
>NZ_KV814917.1:0-22028 GCF_001814135.1 Neisseria sp. HMSC067H09
GCACTCGAACATCCCCAATCCAAAACCATGACCCGACACCGCAAAAAACTCTTCATCGCCGAAAACGCCTATTCAAAGCCAAAAAGCCCAACGAAAAATGGCTGACCGACGTTACCGAACTCAAAGGGAAGGACGGCAAACTGTACCTATCGCCGATATTGGACCTGTTCAACCGGGAAATCGTCGCCTACGCCATGAGCCGTAGAGTCGACAGCGAAATGGTGAAGGAAATGCTTGAAAAAGCCGTACCCAGTCTGACCGGCGAAGGAACGATGCTGCATTCCGACCAAGGCGTGCCGTACCGTACGTCGGGATATAGGGAATTGCTTGCCCAACATTCCATGGTTCAAAGCATGTCGCGTAAGGCGAACTGTTGGGACAATGCGCCGATGGAGAGCTTCTTTGCGGTATTGAAGACGGAGTGTTTCTACCGTGCAGAGGAATTGACGGTGGACGGATTGATGAAACAGATAGACGATTATATAGACTACTACAACCGGGAGCGTTGCAGTTTGAAATTGAAAAAGCTGAGTCCTGTCGCATACAGAACCCAGCTTGCACAGAGTGCCTGAATAGGCTTTTATCGGGTATCCAAGATTTGGGGGCAGTTCAGCGGGAATCCGACCCCTTCGTTTGAGGGAATGTTTAGAAATCACCATTATTTCAACCTTCTGGACTCCCGACTGCGCGGGTAAATGCCGGCATGGGGACTTGTCGTTTGAATCCGCTATAACAAGCGTTTGGAAGAAGAAAGCCGTTTCGAGCATAAAAAACGTCGTCTGAAACCTAAAACCGGTTTTCAGACGACGTTTGCGTTTATTCAGCCTGAACTTTACTGCGCACCGACCACGACGATATTCAGGTCTTCGGGGCGGACGCGTTTTTGCCAGGCGGCTTTGACGTCGGCGGCGGTCAGTTTGGCGACGGCTTTGGGGTAGGCTTCAAGGTAGTCGTCGGGCAGGTTATAGACGCCGATGAGGTTCAGGTAACCGAGCAGTTTGGCGTTGGAATCGAAACGCAGGGGGAAGCTGCCCGTGATGTTGGCTTTTGCCTGAGCCATTTCTTCTTCGGTCGGACCTTCGGCGATGAACTGCCTGATGACTTCCTGTGCGGCGGCAAGCGAGGCGCGGGCGGCGGGTTTGCGCGAAGAATAAGCGATGGTGAACATGCCTGCCTGACGTTCCGGAGTAAGGTTGCTGTACACGCCGTAGGTGTCGCCCCTCTGATTGCGCAAAACTTCCATCAGGCGGCTGTCGAATCCGCCGCCGCCGAGGACGTAGTTGCCGGCAACAAGCGCGTAGTAATCGGGGTCGTTGCGGGTAATCAGCGGCATTCCAAGCATGATTTGTGCCTGTTCGCCGGCGAAGGGGATGTCGCGGCGTTGTGCAGGATGTTTTTTGACGGGCGGAACGTCGGCCGATGCGGCAGCACGGTCGGGCAGTCCGGACAATGCGTCTTGCACGAGGCGGTCGGCGCCTTTGCGGTCTATATCGCCGACGATGGCGACGACGGCATTGTTTTTGCCGTAGCGGGTGCGGTAAAACGCGCGGATGTCGTCAATCGTGATGCTGTTTATGCTTTGTACGGTGGTGTATGCGTCTTTGCCGTAAGGGTGGTCGGGATAGGAGAGGCGCGCCAATGTGCGGGCGGCGGTGAAGTCGGGTTTGGTTTCCTGTTGTTGCAGGAAGGTGGCGGCTTGCGTTTGGTTGCGGCGGAACACAGCTTCGTCGAAACGCGGGCGAGCCAGTGCGCCGTTGAACAGGGAAACGGCTTTTTTGAGTGTGTCCGGACGGCTCAGGCTGCGCAGGGTGGCGGTGGCGGTTTCGTTGTCCGTACCGCTGCCGATTTCAACTGCCAATCCGTTGGTTTGGGCGTTGAAGGTTTCTTCGTCCATTTCTTTTGTGCCACCAGTCAACAGGGCGGCGGTGAAGGCGGCGGTTTCGCTTTTGCCGTCGGGATCGGACGCGTTGCCTGCGCCTCGGAAGCTGACTGCCATATCGATAATCGGGTTTTCATGCCGCTCGGCCAAGAGGACCTGCACGCCTTGCGGGGTGGTCCAGCGTTGGATGTTGACCGCTGCCTGTACGGACAGGGGCAGGATAAGGGCGAGGAAGGCAGGAGCGTATTTCATTGTTTTTCCTTTCGGACGGTATTCTTCAGGGGCAGTATAGTGCAAGTACGCGGAATGAAACACCCTTTGACAGGAAGGTTACGGCGGTTTGATTGTCTGGCCGCCGAAAATTAAGGGTCGTCTGAAACCTGATTTTCGGTTTCAGACGACCTTTCCATCCTTCGGTCAGACTCGTAATTTATACCCAAAAAAGAAGGGCGCAATCTTGCGCCCTATCGAATTGATTTTAGATTGGGGTCGTCTGAAACTCAAAACCGGATTTTCAGACGACCTTTTATTTGCCCGCTTTATCAGGCGGTTTTTAATGCTCCCATTCGACGTGTTCGCTCAAGAAACCGCCGCTCTGGTGCGCCCAGAGTTTGGCGTAGAGGCCTTGTTTTTCGAGGAGTTCGGCGTGGCTGCCTTCTTCGATGATGCGGCCTTTGTCCAAGACGATGAGCCTGTCCATCGCGGCGATGGTGGAGAGGCGGTGGGCGATGGCGATGACGGTTTTGCCGTCCATCATTTTATCGAGGCTTTCTTGGATGGCGGCTTCGACTTCGGAGTCGAGCGCGCTGGTGGCTTCGTCGAGCAGCAGAATCGGCGCGTCTTTGAGCATGACGCGGGCGATGGCGATGCGCTGGCGCTGACCGCCGGAGAGTTTCACGCCGCGTTCGCCGACGTGCGCGTCATAGCCGCGCCGGCCTTTGGCGTCGGAAAGGTTGGGGATGAAGTCGGCGGCTTCGGCGCGTTCGGCGGCGGAAATCATTTCGGCGTCGGTGGCGTCGGGGCGGCCGTAAACGATGTTGTCGCGCACGGAACGGTGCAGCAGCGAGGTGTCTTGCGTCACCAAACCGATTTGGGCGCGCAGGCTTTCTTGGGTTACGCTGTCGACGTTTTGCCCGTCAATCGAAATCGTGCCGCTTTGCGGTTCGTAGAAGCGCAAAAGCAGGTTGACGATGGTGGATTTGCCCGCGCCGCTGCGCCCGATCAAGCCGACTTTTTCGCCCGGGCGGATGGTGAGGTTGAAGCCGTTGAGCAGCGGTTTGCCGGCTTCGTAGGAGAAATCGACGTGTTCGAACTTGATTTCGCCTTGCGACACTTTCAGCGGCAGGGCGTTCGGCTTGTCGAGGATGGTTTGCGGTTTGGACAGGGTTACCATGCCGTCGTTGACGGTGCCGATGTTTTCAAACAAGCGGGCGGATTCCCACATGATGTATTGCGACAGGCCGTTGACGCGCAACGCCATAGCGGTGGCGGTGGCAACCGCGCCGACACCGACTTGTCCGTGATACCAAAGCCAGATACCCAACGCGGTCGTGCCGGCGGTTAGCGAGCTGTTGACGATGAAGCTGCAAGTGTGCAGGAGCGTCGCCAAACGCATTTGGGCGTGTACCGTAACCATAAATTCTTCCATCGACTGCTTGGCGTAGGCCGCCTCGCGCGCGCCGTGGGAGAAGAGTTTGACGGTGGTGATGTTGGAATAGGCGTCAGTAATGCGGCCGGTCATCAGCGAACGCGCATCCGCCTGACGCGAAGCGGTTTTGCCGAGCTTGGGAATCAGAAAGCGCATAATCAGGGCGAAGCCAATCATCCAGCCGATAAAGGGCAGCAGCAGCCAGCCGTCGAGCGCGACCAAAATCACGCCGGAGGTGATGAAATACACCAGCACATAAACGACCATGTCGGCAACCGTCATCACCACGTCGCGCAACGCCAGCGCGGTCTGCATGACTTTGGCGGACACGCGGCCGGCAAATTCGTCCTGATAGAAACCGAGGCTCTGCCCCAGCATCAGGCGGTGGAAATTCCAGCGCAGGCGCATGGGGAACACGCCTTGCAGGGTTTGCAGGCGCACGTTGGACGCGAGGAAGGTCCAGAGGGCGAAAAACACCATCATCGCCGCCATCGCCGTCAATGCCCAGCCTTTTTCGGCAAACAGGGTGGCGGGCGTGTATTTGCTGAGCCAGTCCACGACTTTGCCCATAAATTGAAACAGCAGCGCTTCCATGATGCCGATGCCGGCGGTAAACACCGCCAAAACGGCAATCCATTTGCGCAAGCCTTCGATGTTGCTCCAGATAAAACGCCACAGCCCTTTTTCAGGCGTTTTCGGGGCGGCTTCGGGATAGGGGTCGATTCGGGATTCGAACCATGAGAATATTTTTTGAATCATTGTATTGGGTTTAATTGAGAGAGAATGGATTTCAGACGACCTCTACGGTGGGGACAGGTCGTCTGAAAACAAGTATCGGGAGTTAAAGGCATTATTTTACGGGAAAAAACGGCGGGAAGACACCGCGAAGGAGAAGCGGGAACGATATAGTGGATTAACTTTAAATCAGGACAAGGCGACGAAGCCGCAGACAGTACAGATAGTACGGCAAGGCGAGGCAACGCCGTACTGGTTTAAAGTTAATCCACTATAATTCGGCAGATGTTTTGCCGAGAGCGGGTTTGCCAATCTGATTTGGGTTTTGCCGAGACAAAGGTCGTCTGAAAATCCGAATGATGTTTTCAGACGACCTTTGAGTTATCGCGGGTTCACTATTATGGCTGTTATCGGGTATGGCTGCTTTCGATGCCGGTTTTGATTTCGCCATAGACTTGCGAGCTGCCGCCCGTTCCCGTTGCAGAAGTACAGGCGGCAAGGAAGAAGAGGGCAGTGAGGCTGAGGACGGTTTTCATGGGGTTCCTTTCTCGGGAGGGAAAGAGGTCGTCTGAAACCATATTGGGTTTTCAGACGACCTTTTGGGTTATTTAGGATCGCAGCGGAAATGGTAGGCGCAGATTTCGAAGCCGTTTTTGAAATACAGGCGGTGTGCATCGACGCGGTCGTGATTGACGTGGACGTTGAGGTGGATTTTAGTCACGCCCGTTTCCGCGCCGATTTTGCGGACTTCTGCCAACAGGCGGGAGGCGTAGCCTTTGCGGCGGCTTTGCGGCAGGGTAACGATGTCGTCGATGTGGATATGGCGGCCGCTGGCGAGGTTGCAGGATTCGCGGAAGCCGCAGACGGCGACGGCGTTATGTTTGCCTTCTTCGAAAATACCCAAGAGGCGGTAGCCGGCGGGGCGTTGGACGGTGTTGATTTGTTCGGTGAATTTGCTGATGTCGGTCAATGAAGAACGCAGGACGCTGAGGGCGGCGAAGGCGGTGGATGTGTCTTCGGGCGGGATTTCGCGCAAAACGTAGTCGGCAGCGGCGGCTTGGACCGGCGCTTTTTCGGCGGCGTGTTTTTCTTCGATGGCTTGTGCCAGCGGGACGCGTTCGGCAGGTTCTCCTTGCGCTTTGGCTTCCTGTTCTTTCAAAAGCTCTTTGCAGTCGATGATGCGCAAGTCGTTGTCGGCGGCAAAATCCATCAGGAAACGGAACATCTGCGGATTGTCTTCTTCGAGTTTCTTATCGACGGCGACGCAGCGGACGTTGTCCACCAACATGGGGCGCACCCAGTTGGAGTAGGACAGCCGGTTGTCTTTGGTGAATGAGGACAATATGCCGCACAGGCGTTCTGCCCAGTCGCTGGGACGGAAAATCTTGCCTTTGTTGGTTGTGCCGTGAATCACGACTTCGTAAGGGTTGCAGACTAACATGGCGGTTTCCTGTGTAGAGTTTGAAATTCGGGCGGACACATGAAAACAGGATATTCAAATTGCCGCCGTTCCTTTTTGCGGAAAGAACGGCGCGGGTCATTCCTGTTTGAATGTACGGTCAGATAGTGGGCGGGATAAATGCTTTGTGTCCGTTTTTGATTGATTTCACTATAAGAATGTTCATGATTATACCGCACAGTCCGAGCTTCGTGGCAGTCGGGCGGATGTAAGCCGCTTTTGAGGTCGTCTGAAACTGAAAGAAGCCGGTTTCGCTGAAATAAATAAAGCAGAGCTTGTCCGAACCTTTTTCAGACGACCTGTTTGCCGCAGCGTTGTTTTCTCCGTTTCGCCAACCTGCTTGCATTGATACTGCTTAATTACTTAATTATCGGCTCTCATTCCTGCCCCGCACAGGCGTGGGCGGGAAAGGCGGTTGACGGCTGGTGTCGTTTAAAAGCAAAGCGAATCAGTTAAAAATAAAAAGGACGCATCATGCGTCCTTTTTGTCTTTGATACGTCGTCTGAAACCCGACGACGAAGAAACCGTCAATCTTCTTCCCCTTCCAACAAACCTTTATCCTGTAAGGAGGATTCTTGGGCGTTTTCCACCAAATCGCGTTGCAGGCGTTTGGTGGTTTTGACGCCCAGCGCGCGCAGTTTTTCGGCGCGGCTGATGAGGTTGCCGCGTCCTTGCGAGAGCTGTTTGTAGGCTTGTTGGAACTGGCTTTGCGCTTGGTCGATGTTCTTGCCGACGCTTTCGAGCGTTTGGATGAAGCCGGTGAATTTGTCGTAAAGCCTGCCGCCTTCTGCCGCGATGGCGAGGGCGTTTTGGTTTTGCTGTTCGTTGCGCCAGATGTGGGCGACGGTGCGCAGGGTGGCGAGCAGCGTACTCGGGCCGACCGGCATGATGCGCTTGTCGAAACATTCTTGGAACAGGGCGGCATCGTGTTGCAGGGCGAGCAGGTAGGCGGGTTCGACGGGGATGAACATAAACACGAAGTCCAGCGTGCGCACGCCTTCGAGGTCGGTATAGTCTTTTTGCGACAGGCTGCGGATGTGGGCGCGGATGCTGGCGACGTGGGCGGCGAGTTCGCGCTCGGCAGTTTCGGCGTCGGCGGCTTGGGTATAGCGGACGTAGGCGGTCAGCGAGACTTTGGAGTCGATGACGATTTGTTTGCCTTCGGGCAGGTTGACGAGGACGTCGGGCTGGAGGCGGCGCGCGCCGTCTTCTTCTTGGCGGACGGCGGCGGCTTGGACGGTGTATTCGCGTCCTTTTTGCAGGCCGGAATGTTCCAAAACGCTTTCCAAAATCATCTCGCCCCAGTTGCCTTGGGTTTTGTTTTGCGTGCCGGTGAGCGCGTCGGTGAGGGCTTTGGCGTCGCTGTGCAGTTGGGTGTTGAGGGTTTGCAGGCGTTTGAGTTCGTTTTCGAGGGTCAGCCGTTCGCGCGCTTCTTTTTCATAGGTTTGCTGAACCAGCTCGCTGAAGCCGTGGATGCGTTCGTTGAGCGGGGTGAGCAGTTGGCTGAGATGGTCGCGGTTTTGCTCGGTGAAGCGGCGGCTTTTCTCTTCCAAAATGGTGTTGGCGAGGTTTTGGAACTGGTCGCCCAAGCTTTGGCGGGCTTCGGCAAGGAGCTTGAGCTTTTCGTCGGCGGCAAGGCGTTCCTGTTCGAGCTGGATGTGGAGGCGTTCGTTGCGGACGTGCAGGTTGTGCGCGTTTTCCTGAAGCTCGGCGTAATCTTGTTTCAGACGACCTGCTTCCTGTTCGCGCTCTTGAAGGTAGCCGATTTGGCGTTCGGCGGCGGCAAAGCGGTTGCCCAATTCCTGCAACTCGCCCTGCAAATCTTGGACATGATAGCGCGCGTCGGCAAGCTCGGATGCGGTTTGCGCCTGATTTTGTTCGGCAAATTCAAGATGCTGGCGGCACTCGGTAAGCGATTGCATCAGGGCAAACTGCTGCGTCTGCGCCTTGTTGCGGGCGAGCAGCCAAGTGATGAGCGCGCCGGATAAAAAGGCGAGCGCGGCGGTTAGGAGGAGCGGGACATTCATAGGTCGTCTGAAAACGGAAAAAGCAAAAACGGCAATATAGCATGTTTGTAGGACAAGCTCGCTGCGCGCTTGAGTAGGATAGGGCGGAATGGCTGATAAACCGATGCCGGGCAGCGGGTTGCAGAACGCAGGGTGCAGCAGTGGTAGCGAATCAATTTGATGGGGGTATGAACGGCAGCGTCAAAACAGAAAGCCTTTTCAGACGACCCCGCCAACCTATAAAGATAGATAGGTCGTCTGAAAACCTAAAAACAAGCTTTACACGTTTCGCTGCGCCCAAACAGAGCTTTGACCGCCGACAGCTTGGAAAACCGCCCTCTTTGGGCAAAGCGAAATAAGCCGCAGCGCCGGATGAGAGATTTGATGAGCAATTTCACAAGAAAACAGCGGATTCCGGTTTGTCGGGCAGGGATTTTGGTTTCAGACGACCTGTTTTTGCCAAAAATGGATAGATCATTTAAAAAATGGCAATGGCGATTATAGTCTGAGGCTAAAAACCCAAAATCCAAGCAGAAAAGTGTTGTTTTTTATCTAATTGAAAAATAAAAGGAAAATTTAAAAATTTTCTAAAATGATGTAATTTGGCAACAAAAAATCCGAGAGCATCTATTCTAAAATAAACAATTTGTAATCGGATTGTAACTAAGACATCGGTGTCATTCTTCAAGACATCGGTGTCATTTTCAAAAATAAAAATAATTTATCAAAATAATTACATTAAAGCATTAATACCGCTATTTTCTTTACAAAAAAACTGTATAATTTATCAATTAAGGCGGTATCATGACACCTGTCGATATGGCAGACACGCCGACGACGAATACAGATGTTGTTAAATAACATTTGATTAATATGTAAAAGGATTATCCGAAATGAAAAATTTATTGACCTTGGCCGCAGCCTCTTTAATCGGTATGGCCGGTGTTACCGCTTCAGCCTCTATGGTTGCCCGCAATATCGAAACCGCTGCAAAAAAATAATTTGAAAACAAACGAAATATTTTAAACGCTTCCCAAACCCCCACAAACAACCTTCCCGCCCGCGGCGGAGCGGCTTTCGGCTTTCAACCGATTCCGGCATCAGATGCCGGCACAAGCAAGAACCGCAGACCGCCAAGTTCGGCGGCGGGAACAAAAGAAAGAGAGATGACCATGAAAAACTTAATCAAATTGGCAGCCGCCTCCCTGATTGGCATGTCCGGTCTGACCGCCAGCGCGATGACCGCCGCCAAAAACATCGCCGAAGCCGGCAAATAATCAGCCGACCCGACGATATATTGGATTAACAAAAATCAGGACAAGGCGACGAAGCCGCAGACAGTACAGATAGTACGGCAACCGATTCACTTGGTGCTTCAGCACCTTAGAGAATCGTTCTCTTTGAGCTAAAGCGAGGCAACGCCGTACCGGTTTAAAGTTAATCCACTATAATATCCGCAACACAAACACAAGAAAGAGACTCAAAATGAAAGAATTGATCAAACTCGCCGCCGCATCGCTGATCGGTATGTCCGGTCTGACCGCCGGCGCGACCCACATCGCCGACAATATGCGTACCGCGATTAAAAAATAAGCTCTGGCTGTTTTAACTCCCCAAGCTGTCGGAAGTCAAAGCAAAGGTCGTCTGAAACTTTTCAGACGACCTTTTTTGATTTGCCCGACAGTTCAAACGACGGCGGGACACAAAACATCATCGCGACGGTTCAAACCAGACGATTTGTCCTTTATCGATATGTATCGGCACGGTATCGCCGGCGGGTAGCTGTCCGGCGGGCAGCAGGGTGGTCAGTTCGCCGTATTCGGGGTGGGCGAAAGTCAGGCGCAGGCTGTCTGGCAAGGGAGTGAGGGACAGGATGCGGCAGGGTGTGCCTTGCGGGTCGGGACGGATGGCGTGTGTCGGGATGTGGCGCGCATCGTCGGTGTTGGGCAGCCCGAGCAGGCGGGCGGCTTGGGCGTCGGCCGGGCGGCGGAAGAGTTCGGCGGGCGTGCCGTATTGGAGGATGCGTCCTTCGTGCATGAGGGCGATATGGTCTGCCAGCGCGGCGGCTTCTTCGGGGGAATGGGTCACGAGGACGGCGGGGATGTTTTGACGGCGGATGCTCTCGTCGGTCAGGCGGTAGAGGTTGTGGCGCAGGTGGGTGTCGAGGCTGGAGAAGGCTTCGTCCAAGAGGAGCAGGGACGGTTTGATAATCAGGGCGCGGGCGAGGGCGAGGCGTTGCTGTTCGCCGCCGGAGAGGCTGCCGGGTTTGCGGCGGGCTTCGTTTTCCAAACCGATGTCGCGCAGCGCCTGCATGGTTTGTGCTTCGATTTCGGCTTTGGGCAGGCGGCGCATTTTGAGTCCGAAGCCGACGTTTTCTTGGGCGGTCAGGTGCGGAAACAGGGCGTAGTCTTGGAACATCAGCGAGACGTTGCGTTTTTCGGGCGGGACGGCGGTGATGTCCTGCCCGTCCAGCCAGACTTCTCCGCTGTCGGGTTTGACGATGCCTGCAATGATTTTGAGCAGGGTGGATTTGCCGCAGCCGGAGCGTCCGAGGACGGCAAGGGTTTCGCCTGCGGACACGGTCAGGCTGATGCGGTCGGCGACGGTTTTGCTGTCGAAGCGTTTGCAGATGTCGGTAAGTCGGAGCATGGGTTTCAGACGACCTTTTCGGGAATCGGGAAAGGGAAACGGCGGGACGTTAATGGTTTTGTACTGTTTTATTTTTTGCGTTCAGTGGCAAAGGCTTTCCAGCCAAAGGCTTAGCGGATGCTGCCTGTCGAGCGCGCCGTAGCGTTTGAGGGCTTCGAGGGTAACGAGCTGGGCATCGTGCATCATGGCTTGGGACAACATGGTTTCGATGAGTTGCGAAACGTTCATCAATTCAAACCCTGCGACTTCGCCGTCTTGGTTTTCGGGGCGGACGGATTCGGGCAGGATAATGTCGAAGATGTGCAGGATTTCGTTGTGGATGCCGCGCGAGACGGGGCGCAGACTGTGGATTCGGGCGGTGGCTCGGAGGGTGTCGAGGGCGGGCGGCATCAGTCCGGCTTCTTCTTCGCTTTCGCGGCAGGCGGCTTCAAACGGGGTTTCGCCGCTGGCAATGCCGCCGCCGACGAGGTTGTCGAGTTTGTCGGGATCGACGGCTTTGTGCGGGCTGCGGCGGCCTATCCAAAAATGCCAGCCGCCGTCGGTTTGCACCAGTCCGTTGAGGTGGACGGCTTGGCTCATGAGTCCGAACGGGCGGAAGGCGGCGCGTTCCAACGCAAAGAGAACCTTGCCCGCGTCGTCGCACACGTCAAACTTTTCGTTGCGCCAGCCGTGCAGCAGTCCGAGGCTTTTCCATTCGTGCGCCAAGTGCTGCAAACTGTCGCCCATCGCCAGCCAGTTGTCCGTTTGCAGGCAGAGGTCGTCTGAAATTTCAGAAAGCCCTTCCTGCCAGTCTTGTTTGATCCGTTCGCGCCAAAACGGATTCAGACGACCCAAAGCCAGCCCGTTCAGATAGAGCGTGTTCCAGTCGTCCGACGCGCCGTAACTTGCCCGCGCCCAATCGTAGAGCGCGTCGTGGGTGCGGCGGTCGATCGTTTCGGAAAAACAAGGGTGCGAAGACATGGCCGTTCCTCAGTCCAATCATAAACATAAAGCGGATTGTATCTGCTTTGTTTCAATTTGCAATCAACTCTATCCATAGCCGGACGGTACACAATGCAAAGCCAAACCGCCTGAAAACCGCTATAATCGTCCCATTCTGTCGGAGGTCCAACACCATGAGCGAATTGAGCGAAATTCTCGCCTATAATCAAAATTTTGTCGAATCGGGCGAATACGAAAAATATTTCACCGACAAATATCCCGGCCGCGAACTGGCCATCCTGTCCTGCATGGACGCGCGCATCATCGAACTGCTGCCCGACGCGCTCGGACTGAAAAACGGCGACGCCAAGCTCATCAAAAACGCCGGCGCGGTCGTTACCCATCCTTGGGGTTCCGTCATGCGCAGCCTTTTGGTCGCCGTGTTCGAACTCAAAGTCAAAGAAATCATGGTCATTGCCCACTACGATTGCGGCATGAAGGGGCTGAACGCCGCCGGTTTCCTTGAAAAAGTACACGAAGGCGACATTCCCGACGACCGCATCGAAACCCTGCGCAACGCCGGCATAGACCTCGACAACTGGCTGACCGGTTTCGACAATGTAGAAGACAGCGTCCGCCACACCGTCAAAGTTATCCGCAACCACCCGCTTATGCCCGCCGACATCGCCGTCCACGGACTCGTCATCCACCCGACCACCGGCAAACTTACCCTGGTTGTTGACGGCAGTCCCGAGGCAAAAAGCCTTTCAGACGACCCTGACAACCCATAAACCCGACAGGTCGTCTGAAACCCAAACAGAGCGCACACCACACCCAAGGACACCCATGAAAAACATCGGACTTTTCGGCGGCACCTTCGACCCCATCCACAACGGCCACCTCCACATCGCCCGCGCCTTCGCCGACGAAATCGGACTCGACACCGTCGTCTTCCTGCCCGCAGGCGACCCCTACCACAAAGACCCGTCCCGCGCCTGTGCCCAAGACCGCCTCATCATGACCGAACTGGCTATCGCCGACGACCCCCGCTTCGCCGCCAGCGACTGCGACATCGTCCGCGACGGCGCAACGTACACCTTCGACACCGTCCAAATCTTCCGCCAGCAATTCCCCGCCGCCCAACTTTGGTGGCTCATGGGCAGCGACAGCCTCATGAAACTGCACACTTGGAAAAAATGGCAGACCCTCGTGCGCCAAACCCACATCGCCGTCGCCATGCGCCAAGGCGACAACCTCAACCAAACCCCGCGCGAACTCCACGCCTGGCTGGGCGAAGCCCTCCAAAACGGCAGCGTCCGCATCCTCAACGCCCCCCTGCACAACACCTCCTCCACCCAAATCCGCCAAACCCTCCAAAGCGGCAGACTTTCAGACGACCTCCCGCCCCAAGTCGCCCGCTACATCCGCGAACACAAACTGTACCAAAGCGGAAAATAGCGTAAATTCATACAGATAAGTTATAATACCGTCCAAACCCCATTTCATTCCCACCATTAGGAAAACAATGAACGAACAAGAACTGCAAGACCTGCAAAAAATGGTCGAAACCGCCGTCGAAGCCCTCGAAGACATCAAAGCCAAAGACATCTCCGTCCTCGAAACCCAAGAAAAAACCTCACTGTTCGCCCGCATGATCATCGCCAGCGGCGACAGCACCCGCCAAGTCAAAGCCCTCGCCAACAACGTCGCCGTCAGCCTCAAAGAAGCCGGTTTCGAAATCCTCAGCACCGAAGGCGACAGCGGCGAATGGACGCTCGTTGACGCAGGCGACCTCGTCGTCCACGTCATGCTGCCCGCCGTCCGCGACTTCTACGACATCGACACCCTCTGGGGCGGCGAAAAACCCAGCTTCCACGCCGGCGCGCAAAAACCCTGGCACGCCGCCGACTAAGCCATCACCCCAAGCCGTCTGTGCATACAGACGGCTTTATTGCGCATGCCCTACCCCCTTTTTGCCCAAACCGAAGTTTTCAGACGACCCCTTGACCGAACAACCAAAATATCGGATTCAAGAATCCCGTTTCAACATCATTCAAACCAAAAGGTCGTCTGAAACCTTTCAGACGACCCCATCCGACCAAGGAAACCCATGAACATCACCGTCCTCGCCGTCGGCACCAAAATGCCCCGCTGGGTGGACGAAGCCGTCGGCGAATACGCCAAACGCTTCGGACGCGACGTCGCCTACACCCTCAAAGAAATCAAACCCGAAAAACGCGGCGCAGGCGTCAACGCCGCACAAGGCATGGCGGCGGAAGAAAAACGCATCCTCGAAGCCATCCCCCAAGGCGCATTCCTCATCGTCCTCGACGAACGCGGCAAAGCTCCGACCTCCGTCGAGCTGGCGGAACACCTCAAAAGCTGGCAGCAAAACGGCGAACACGTCTGCTTCGTCATCGGCGGCGCCGACGGCATGACCGACCGCCTCAAACAACAAGCCCGCATGATGATGCGTCTCTCCAGCCTCACCCTCCCGCACGGTATGGTGCGCGTCCTGCTGACCGAACAGCTCTACCGCGCCGTCTCCATCCTCCATAACCATCCCTACCACCGCGAATGACAAAAGCCGTACCCATAGGCAGGCTTTTCGGCTTAAAAGTAATTACTTGAAGTTATAGGAATTTTTTGTTACAAACAATTTAATCAAGAAAATCCTTGACACCTTCCCGGAATGAAAGTATAGTTTTAGCTCCTGACGCGGGATGGAGCAGCATGGTAGCTCGTCGGGCTCATAACCCGAAGGTCGTAGGTTCGAATCCTGCTCCCGCAACCAATTTTAAAAACCCTCGGTTTTCCGAGGGTTTTTTGTTGCCCGCCATTTCGGTAAAACGGCAAACAGGTTGGTTGCTGCGGGAAGGCGTTATGACCGGTTCGTTTATTTTTGATACATTCTCTGTCCTCGCGCAGGTGGGGCGGAAATGGCGCGCCGACAAATAAGCGGTATCGATGTAAACGGGCCGGCTATGCCGTATTGTAAAAGGTCGTCTGAAAACTTTCAGACGACCTTCAATCTTTTTTCTCAATATTCCGCAACGGCTTAACGTTTTTTCTTGGCGTTTTTCTTTTCGGCGGCGGCAAGGCGCATGGCGACGAATTCGACCATCAGTTCTTTTTTCGTCCAGAAGAAGTTTTTCATTTTTTCCAGAGAATAGATTTTGCGCACCATCATGGGCAGGCCGGCATGGATGATGGCGGCGACTTCGCCGTTGCGGGTTTCGTCCGCCATGGCGGTTTTGAGGTCGGTCTGGTTGGCGGCAAGGTAGTCGCCGAGTTGTTTTTGAACGCTGGTGCTGATTTCAAATTGCTTAATCATGTTTTCTTTCCGTTTTGTGTTTTTCCCGCGGGGAGTGGGTATATTAGTTTAATTACATATGCATTCTAACAAAATCTAATCTTATTGCATATAAACAGTCTGGAATTATGATGTGATTTACCATTTTTCGGGCATAAAACAGACAGTCGTTGACATAAAGAAAACAGCCGCTGCGGTTTGGCGGGTAAAATACGCGTTTTCGAGCGTGAGGTCGTCTGAAAATGTATTTGTGGTTTAAGCTCTTGCATGTGTTTTTTGTGATTTCGTGGTTCGCCGGACTGTTTTACCTGCCGCGGATTTTTGTGAATCTGGCGCAGATCGAAGCGGCGGAGCAGCCGGTGGAATATGAGCGGCTCTCGGCGATGGCGCGGCGGCTGTATAAGTTTATGTCGCCGTTGGGGTTCGGGACACTGGTGTGCGGCATTGTGATTCCGTTTGTGACGGGCTGGTGGGGGCAGGGCTGGCTGCATGTGAAGCTGTTGATGGGCCTGCTGCTTTTGGCTTATCAATTTTATTGCGGCGCGCTGCTTCGCGGCTTTGAGGAAAAACGCAATACGCATTCGCACAAGTGGTACAGGGTGTTTAACGAAGTGCCTGTATTGATGATGGTCGTGGCTTTGTATATGGTGGTGTTCAAGCCGTTTTAAGGTGTGTGCAAAACCTGTTTTCAGACGACCTTCTTTTATATTGGAATCAAACAGATGACTATTGAAATCGAACGCCGCTTCCTGTTGAAAAACGATGACTGGAAGCGCGAAGCCTCTGCGCCGCAGGTGTTGCGGCAGGGCTATTTGAGCGTGGAAAAAGAGCGCACCATCCGCGTGCGCATTATTGACGACAAGGCTTGGCTGACTTTGAAAGGCTATATTTCGGATGTCAGCCGCAGCGAGTTTGAATACGAAATTCCTTTGGCGCACGCGCGGCAGATGATGGAGACGATGTGTCCGTTTAAGATGGAAAAACACCGCTATCGGGTGGAATTTAAGGGCTTTGTGTTTGAAATCGACGAGTATTTCGGCGACAACGCACCTTTGGTGGTGGCGGAGGTCGAGCTGCCTGCGGAAGATGCACCGTTTGAAAAACCGGACTGGCTGGGCGCGGAGATTACGTCGGAAGGAAAATTTACCAATGCGTATTTGAGCAAGCATCCTTATTCGACTTGGTAGGCGGGTTGGGGAATAACGGTACGCCGCCGATACAGGTAGCAGATTGTAGCGTGGGCTTTGCCCGCGGAAAACGGCTTGGACGATTGTCCGGTTCGGGATTTGATCGGCAGATTCGCGGGCGAAGCCCACGCTACGGTTGGCTTAATTTAATTTGCTATATCGGCTTGTTTTGGAATCAAAAGGTCGTCTGAAGGCACATTTTCAGACAACCTTTGTGATTTTTAGGTTGTAGCGTGGGCTTTGCTCACGGAAAACGGTTTGGAAGAGTGTCCGGTTCGGGATTAGATTGGCGGATTCGCGGGCAAAACCCGCGCTACGGCTGGCTTAATTTAATCCGCTATATCGGCTTGTTTAAGAAGCAAAAGGTCGTCTGAAAACCAGTTTTCAGACGACCTTTTGACTTTTTAGCCGATGTTAAGGCTGATAGCCGGGTTTCATGCCGTTGGGCAGGAGTTGCCAGACGTAGCCTGTGGTTTTCATTTTACCGGCAACTTCGCCTGCTTCGTCGCCGTAGCCCCAGAAGTAGTCCACGCGGACGGCGCCTTTGATGGCGCTGCCTGTGTCTTGCGCCATGATGAGGCGGTTGAGGGCTTTTTTGGTGGTCGGATGGGCGGTGGCGACAAACAGCGGCGCGCCTAAGGTGATGTAGTGGCGGTCGATGGCGCCTGCGTATTCACCCAAGAGCGGTGTGCCCAATGCGCCGACCGGGCCGGCTTCGCTGCTGCCGGTCAGTTCGCGGAAGAAGACGTAGCTGGGGTTTTGTCCCAAGACTTCGGCGAGGCGGCCGGGGTTTTGCTTCATGTAGGCTTTGATGCCCTGCATGCTGGTTTGTGCGAGGGGGAGGTAGCCTTTGTCCGCCATGTAGCGTCCGATGGAGATGTAGGGGTGTTCGTTTTTGTCGGCGAATCCGACGCGTATGTATTTGCCGGACGGGGTTTTCAGACGACCTGAACCTTGGATGTGCATGAAGAAGAGTTCGACGGGGTCTTCTGCGTAACCGAGGATGGGGGCTTTGCCGTTGAGCGCGCCGCCGTTGATTTGGTTGCGGGTGTAATAAGGAACGAAGCGGCTGCCTTCAAATCTGCCTTTGAGGGCGGTGCTGCGGGCGGTAATGGGGAATTGGGACAGGTCGGCGGTGTGTGTGCCGCTGTTGTCGATGACGCCGCTGTTGGCACCGGTTTGGCGGATGCGGACGGTGGCTTTGCTGCCTCTCAAATTGGCGGACAGTGGGACGGAAACGAAGTCGTTGGGGATACCGTAGATGGGGAAACGGGCTTTGCCTGTGGCTTTGTCATCGCCGAGCAGGACGGGTTCGTAGTAGCCGGTGATGGTACCTGCGGGGTTGCCGTTGTTGCTGACCTGCCAAGGGGTGAAATAGCGTTCGAAGAAATGTTTGGCTTGGAAATGGTGGAGGGGTGTCTGCATGGCTTGGGCGCAGACATCTTGCCAGCCTGCGCGGTTTTTGAGTTTCTCGCAGCCTAAGCGGAAGGATTGGAGGCTTTTGACGAAGTGTTGGGTGCTCCAGTGCGGCAGTTCTTGGTGGGACACGACGGTGTAGGTCGCGCCGCCGCCGCTGACGGTGGTGCCGGCGGGGTCGGGCGTGCCGGTGGGGCGGTCCGGGCCTTTGACGGTGGTGGTGTCGACTTCGGGAAGGTTTTTGATGCGTTTGCTCGGGCAGGCGGAGAGGACGGCTGCGGCGATGGTGAGGAGTGTGATGCGGTATAGGTGTTTTTTCATAATGCTGTCTTAAAGGTCGTCTGAAATCGGGTGGATGGGAACGTGGTTTGCAGACGGGATATTGGTTCGTTTATTCAAGAGCTTGGGATTCTAACACAGTTTTTCCGCCTGCTTCGGCTCAAGGCGTGAGGTCGTCTTAAAGCGGATGGGGCGGGTTTTCAGACGACTTTGTATGTTGTGGCGGATATTGTTTAAGGGCGGGAATATATTTTGACTGCCGTATCGGCTGTTGGGAGACGGGCTGGAAAAGTACGTTTGTCCGATACTTTCGTCATTTCCTTGTTAACATTCGTAACTGTGTTTATTACTTAAAAATAAAAATTATTTGCATTTGTTTAATTATCGGTTTATAAATATTTAGGCATAAGGTCGTCTGAATTTTCTTGGAGAGGATTTATTGCAGCCGAATAGAATAGATAAGGCGGCGGGTGAAACGGCTTGGGTAAAAGAATAAATGGTTTAGTTTTGGATATTTAGTTTTAAGGTTTGTTTTATATATGTTGATTGCTTTTCTGATTATGTTGCGCGAGGGCATCGAGGCGGCTTTGATTGTGGGCATCGTCGCCGGTTTTTTGAAACAGTCGGGACATTCGCGGCTGATGCCTAAGGTGTGGCTGGGCGTGGCTTTGGCTGCGCTGATGTGTTTGGGCATCGGATACGGCATCCATTCGGTAACGGGCGAGATTCCGCAGAAGGAGCAGGAATTTGTGGTCGGCGTTATCGGTTTGGTGGCGGTGGCGATGCTGACTTATATGATTTTATGGATGAAAAAAGCCGCCCGTTCGATGAAGCGGCAGCTTCAGGATTCGGTTCAGACGGCCTTAAACCGAGGCAACGGCCAAGGTTGGGCTTTGGTCGGCATGGCTTTTCTGGCTGTGGCGCGCGAGGGGCTGGAGAGTGTGTTTTTCCTCTTGGCGGTGTTTCAGCAGAGTCCGACTTGGTCTATGCCCGTCGGCGCGGTATTGGGACTGCTGGCCGCAGTGGTCATCGGCGCGCTGATTTATCAGGGCGGTATGCGTCTGAATCTGGCGAAGTTTTTCCGCTGGACGGGCGCATTTTTGATTGTGGTGGCCGCCGGTTTGGTGGCCGGTTCGCTGCGCGCGCTGCATGAGGCGGGCGTGTGGAACCACCTGCAAGAGGTGGTGTTTGATTCTTCCAAATACCTGCATGAAGACAGCCCGCTGGGCGTGCTGCTCGGCGGCTTCTTCGGCTATACCGACCACCCGACGCAGGGCGAGGTGCTGGCGTGGCTGCTGTATTTGGTTCCGGTCATGATTTGGTTTCTGCACGGCAGCAGGCCCGCCACGGTGCAGAGGTCGTCTGAAAGCCATTAGGGACTGTCGACAGCCCCTAGTGACGCTTAAAAATTCCGTATCTCATTCTTATCAACATGCCAAAGAGGTTTGAAATGAAAAAACTCAATATAACTGCTTTATCCGTGATGCTGGCTTTGGGTCTGACCGCGTGTCAGCCGCCCGAAGCGGAAAAATCTGCGCCTGCCGCGTCAGGTGCATCGGGTGCATCAAGCGCGAATGCCGGCGGCGCCGTCAACGTCGGCGTGAACGACACCGCCTGCGAACCGATGGAACTGACCGTACCGAGCGGACAAGTCGTGTTCAACATCAAAAACAACAGTGGCCGCAAGCTCGAATGGGAAATCCTCAAAGGCGTGATGGTGGTTGACGAACGCGAAAACATCGCCCCCGGACTTTCCGACAAAATGACCGTTACCCTGCTGCCGGGCGAATACGAAATGACCTGCGGCCTCTTGACCAACCCGCGCGGCAAGCTGGTGGTAACCGACAGCGGCTTTAAAGACACCGGCAACGAAGCCGATTTGGAAAAACTTGCCAAACCGCTTGCCGACTATAAAGTTTACGTCCAAGGCGAAGCCAAAGAGCTGGTTGCCAAAACCAAAGCCTTCACCGACGCCGTCAAAGCGGGCGACATCGAAAAAGCCAAATCCCAGTTTGCCGACGCCCGCACCCACTACGAACGCATCGAGCCGATTGCCGAACTCTTCAACGAACTCGACCCCGCTATCGACGCGCGAGAAGACGACTTCAAAGATAAAACCGAAGACGCGGCCTTCACCGGCTTCCACCGCATCGAACACGCCCTGTGGGTCAAAAAAGACGTATCCGGCGTGAAAGACATTGCCGACAAACTCTTCAAAGACGTTGAATCCCTGCAAAAAGAAATCGACGCCCTCTCCTTCCCGCCGAACAAAGTCGTCGGCGGCGCGGCAGTGTTGATTGAAGAAGTTGCCGGCAGCAAAATCAGCGGCGAAGAAGACCGTTACAGCCACACCGACTTGAGCGACTTCCAAGCCAACATCGAAGGCGCGCAAAAAATCGTCGAACTCTTCCGTCCGATGATTGCCGAGAAAAACAAAGCCCTGCTCGAGAAAGTTGATGCCAACTTCAAACAAGTCACCGACATCCTCGCCAAATACAAAACCAAAGACGGCTTTGAAACCTACGACAAACTCAGCGACGAAGACCGCAAAACCCTTCAGGCACCGATTAACGCCCTTGCCGAAGACCTGAGCCAACTGCGCGGCACACTGGGTCTCAAATAAACTTGACCCGCCCGTTTCAGACGACCTTTTGCCATTCAAGGGGTCGTCTGAAAACTTATCGCTGATGCCCTCTCCCACGAAAGGGAACTGTCGTAGCGTGGGCTTTGCCCGCGAAAACCCGAATAAAGCCCCGTAAGTCGGATACTTGTATCCGACAAAGCACAAACCGCGACACACCTTGCCGTCATGCCAAACGTCGGATTCAAGAATCCGAGCTACATTCAGGACAAACCATGAGCCAAGACAACAACCCACAACCCGCCCAACCGACCAAACGCACCCTGTTCAAAACCGTCCTTGCCGCAGGCGCAGCCGGCGCGGCAGGCTGGTTCGCCGGCAAACAACAAGGCGAAACCGCCGCCGAGACCCGCCACAACGAACACTCCCCGCAAGCCTACCCCTGCTACGGCACGCACCAAGCCGGCATTACCACCCCGCACCAGCTCTTCGGCATCATGTGCGCCTTCGACGTAACCGCCAAAGACCCCAAACAACTCGAAAACCTCTTCCGCACCCTCACCGCCCGCATCGAATTCCTCACCCAAGGCGGCGAGTACCAAGATGGCGACGAAAAACTCCCCCCCGCAGGCAGCGGCCTGCTCGGCAAAACATTCCGCCCCGACGGCCTCACCATCACCGTCGGCGTCGGCAGCAGCCTCTTTGACGACCGCTTCGGACTCAAAGACAAAAAACCCCGTCATCTCCAAGAAATGCGCGACTTCCCCAACGACCGCCTCCAAAAATCATGGTGCGACGGCGACCTCAGCCTCCAAATCTGCGCCTTCACCCCCGAAACCTGCCAAGCCGCCCTGCGCGACATCATCAAAAACACCGCCCAAACCGCCGTCATCCGCTGGAGCATAGACGGCTGGCTGCCCAAAGCCGAACCCGGCGCCATCGCCGCCCGCAACCTCTTAGGCTTCCGCGACGGCTCCGGCAATCCCGACGTATCCGATCCCAAAATTGCCGACCAAGTCCTCTGGACAGGCATCGCCGCCAACAGCCAAGACGAACCCGCCTGGGCGAAAAACGGCAGCTACCAAGCCGTCCGCCTCATCCGCCACTTCGTCGAATTCTGGGACAGGACACCCTTGCAGGAACAAACCGAAATCTTCGGCCGCCGCAAATACAGCGGTGCCCCCATGGACGGCAAAAAAGAGAGCGACACCGCCGACTTCGCCAAAGACCCCGACGGCAAAACCACCCCCAAAGACAGCCACATGAGGCTCGCCAACCCGCGCGACCCCGAGTTCATGAAAAAACACCTGCTCTACCGCCGCGCCTTCAACTACTCCCGCGGCCTCGCCGCCAACGGCCAGCTCGACGTCGGCTTGGTGTTCATCTGCTACCAAGCCAACCTCGCCGACGGCTTCATCTTCGTCCAAAACCTGCTCAACGGCGAACCGCTGGAAGAATACATCAGCCCCTTCGGCGGCGGCTATTTCTTCATCCTCCCCGGTGTAGAAAAAGGCGGCTTCCTCGCCCAAAGCCTGCTCAGCGCGTGAACACAGATTTAGGATAAACCAACCCGTAGCGTGGACTTTGCCCACGACCTTTCACCGAACATCCGAATCCAATTATCCCTGTTCATTCTGACGGCGCAGAGGTCTTATCCGTAAAACTCTCCCTGAAAAAGGTCGTCTGAAAACCAAGTATTCCGGTTTTCAGACGACCTTTCCGTCAAATGGGCACAAATTCAGAATAAGCTAACCCGTAGCGTGGGCTTCGCCCACGACCTTCCATCCGAACATCCGAATCTAATCCTCTCTTTTCATTCCGTGGGTAGAACCCATGCTACGGGCGGCTGGCTCTCCCGTCTGGCGGGAGAAGGTAGGTTCTACGGCTTGCACGAATTTGATTTTACCTAAACACACAAAACCACCCCCATCCTAACCTTCCCCCGCCAGACGGG
>NZ_KV814917.1:22128-27133 GCF_001814135.1 Neisseria sp. HMSC067H09
CCATCCTAACCTTCCCCCGCCAGACGGGGGAAGGAACAAATTGCCGTTGCAGCAAATCGTAGCGTGGGCTTCGCCCACGACCTACCGTCCGAATATCCGAATCCAATCCTCCCTGTTCATTCCGTGGTTAGAACCTACGCTACGGGCGGCTGAATTTTTGATACAGCATCATCTGCCGTCATTCCTGCGCAGGCGGGAATCCATCGGAAATTTTAAGAAGCAGATATTTGAAAAACAGTTTCCAAAATTCAAAAGTGGATTCCCGCCTGCGCGGGAATGATGGTGTGAGTATTTTTGAATTCAGTATGGGAAACGGTTGGAAGGATGGGATAAAGAATCAAAAGGTCGTCTGAAAAATTGGGAATTCCAGTTTTCAGACGACCATTCGTCAAGTGGACACAAATTCAGAATAAGCCAACCCGTAGCGTGGGCTTTGTCCACGACCTGCCGTCCGAACATCCGAATCCAATCATCTCTGTTTATTCGTGGGTAGAACCCACGCTACGAGCGGCTGGTAACGGATAGGGCAAAGCAAAAAGGTCGTCTGAAAACCTAATTCCGGTTTCAGACGACCTTCTCTTGTCTGCTGTACGGCTTATTGCTGCTTCGCCGCCCATTCCGCAGGTGTGGCGGCAACGGAAATCGACAGCGCGTGTAATTCGTTGCTGGCCAATTGCGCCTTCAGACCGTCTTTGATCAGGCGGTGGCGGGCGAGGCGGGCTTTGCCTTCAAACTCGGAAGAGACGATGACGGCGAAAAAGTGATGCCCGTCGCCTTCGACTTCGACGTGTTCGCAAGCGGCGACGCCTTCAATCAGCGATTTGACTTGTTCTGGGGTAAGCATTTGTATTCCTTGTTTCAAAAACATTGCGGCATTATACAGAATAATGCCGCTTAACATCGCCAACTTGCTGAAGATGGTATCCGAAACATAATTCATTAATATTGAATTAACATAAGGTTTACAGAGGTCGTCTGAAACGTTTTCAGACGACCCCTTTTCTTATTTTTGGATGTCGGATACTTAAAAATATCATTTTTTTAGTACGGATGAATTCAGGCAAAAGGGTTTTGGCATATAAATTGCTTTCAGATAAAAGATAAAGTTTCACTTTGATTGCAAAATAAAGTTAAGAAAATAGAAGTCATCAAAGATAAGCGGATAGATAAATAGCCAAAAGGTCGATAAATCAGTTTTGGGAGATTGTTATCTGAGGTATAGATAAATCCTGAAATTTGTTTGAAAGTGACAATATACGTCATATCCGTTGAATAAATTTTGCAATCGAAATATCAGTATCAAATACGATATTTTCATTTTTGGTTATTGGATTGGATGTTTGGAAAGCTGGTTATTCCATCAATTCAATAATATATTAAATTTATTTGTTTAACATTTTAAATCAGAGAGTCAGCATGAATAAAATCTATCGTGTCGTATGGAACGAAACCACACAGACGTGGAACGCGGTGGCGGAATTCGCTAAAGCGCATGGGAAAACGGCTTCATCAGGCATAGGCGGCATCGTTGCCTCCGCAGGCGTGCGCTTCGCGTTTACCGCCATCATGTCCGGCCTGCTGCTTGCCAGCGGTCAAGCCGTCGCGACAGTAGAAAATAACGGCAAAACCCTTGCCAATGGCACAGTTTTATCTGCAGCCGCCGATGGTACTGATTACAACACCTGTTATTTCGATACCGTCAGCTACAACGTGGTCTGTGGTGATGATACTACGAAGGCGTTAGATTTCATTCCTCAAACCGGTGGGCAACCCCCAAAACAAGGTAAATCTGTCGCCATCGGACAAGGAGCCCAAACCAGCGGAGAAAGTAATGTTGCCATCGGTCCGAAAACGGTTACTGCCAACACAGGCTCTATTGCCATCGGCGTGGCGGCAAGTGCCAATCACAACCAATCTATCGCTATGGGACAGGAGGCATCAGCAAAAGGTGAAGCCGATGTCAGTATTGGAAAATTGGCAGGCGATACCGTTTCTTCCGACGGCCGCAATATTTCCATTGGCGAGAGCGCGCTGAAAGGCGGCTCGGGAGTCAATAATGTCATCGCCATCGGTTCGTCGGCAGGCATTAATTCCAATAGTAGTCATTCGGTTTATATCGGAACCGGTGCGACCGGTATGGATCCCAAAAATATTTCCATCGGATATCAGGCGAACACCAAAAGCGGCAGTATTGCAGTTGGTGACAACTCAAATGCGCAGGGCAGTTCGTCCGTTGCCATCGGTACCAAATCCGTTGTAACCGATGTAGCAGGTAATGGCGTTGCCATTGGTTTCAATTCCACTACTTCGGGATTGAGTGCTGTCGCCATCGGTGGTTCAAGTTCGATCGGTAAAGGTGCCAATGCATCGGGACCTGCCAGCCTGGCAATAATGGGTACTGCCGTCGCTTCTGCACAGCGTGCCATCTCCATAGGCGAATTTACGGTCGGTTCAGGAGCTTATGGTATTGCCATCGGCGGTAAAGCAAATGCACAGGGTACTTCTTCCATCGCGATTGGCGGCAGTCAGGCGCAAGACAAAGGAGCGACTGCTGCGGGTCATTTCTCAACCGCTATCGGTTATGGTGCCAAGACAGTCAATCAGGATACCACTGCCGTCGGTAAAGACAGCACGGCAAACGGCCTGCGCGCCACGGCTTTCGGCGTGGACAGCAATGCAGGTGCTGAAAACGCCTTGGCTGCCGGTCCGCAAACCGCTGCTTCTGCCAAAGGCGCGATTGCCGTCGGTTTTGCCACTCAGGCAACCGGTTTGAGCAGCATCGCAGTCGGTAAAGAAGCCATTGCCACTACAGAAACTTCTACTTCACTCGGTCAAAACAGCCAAGCCACCGCCAACAACGCTGTCGCCATCGGTAACAAAGCCGTAGCGGCAGGTACGGGCAATATCGTAGTGGGTACGAACGCGGGCGTATACGACGATGCCGTTTCCGCAGGACGCAAGGTCGGCGCTGACACCGTCTATATCGGCGCGGACAGCGGTCGCAATGCCTATACCAACGAACGCCAAATCTCCATCGGTAAAGGTACGGGCAACAACGCTACCGGCGTGGACAACATCGCCCTTGGTCTGCGTTCCGGCGCATTTGTGTCCGGTGCGAATAACGTCGCCATCGGTAGGGAAGCAGGCATGGGTACGGATGCCCAAAAACTGAGCGTCACTTCCACCGTCGCCATCGGTGAAGCCGCAAAAGGCAGCTCCAACAATACCGTCGCCATCGGTAAAACCGCATTGGCGGAAAAAGAATCTGCGGTTGCCGTCGGTACACTTTCCAAAGCCAGCGGTGACAACTCCGTAGCCATCGGTAAGACTGCCAACGCATTGGGCATTAAAGCAGTCGCATTGGGTGTCGATTCCGTTGCTGTTAATGAAAAAGATGTTGCATTGGGTAGCGGTAGCGTGACTGAAGCGCACCACAACGGCGACTACACGTTGAATAGTAACTATACCGCAGCCGGAACAAGCTCTCAGGGTACGGTTTCTGTCGGTAAAGTTGATGCAGCCACCCCTGCCAACAGCTTTACCCGTCAAATTCAAAACGTCTCTGCGGGTGTTATCAGCGCAACCAGCACCGACGCCATCAACGGCAGCCAGCTTTACGCAACCAATTCTTACCTGCTCAACTTGGGTAACAACGTCAAAAACGCCTTGGGCGGTAAAACTGCAATCGACGGTGAGGGCAACCTAACCCTGAACGATTTGGGCGGCACAGGCAAAGCCAATGTTCACGACGCTTTGGAAGCGATGAATAACAAAATCAACCAATTGGGCGGCGGCTTGGGCGGCGGCAGCTCCAGCCATTTTTACAGTGTTCAGACGCCTTCAAATGACCGTGGTAACTACAACAATAATGGCGCAACCGGATTAGATGCTCTGGCGGCAGGCGCGGACGCGCAGGCAGCGGGCGCATTTGCCGTAGCGGTCGGTACAGGCGCGCAGGCGGCAATTTCTAACTCTATCGCCATCGGTAAAAACGCCACTGTCAACGAAGACACTGCATCCGATATGGCTGTCAACGGTTTGACTAAAGGCGAAGGCTCCGTCGCCATCGGTGCGAACACCAAAGCCAGCGGCACCAATGCCACAGCCGTCGGTCAATCATCCAACGCTTACGGTCAAAACTCTTTAGCAGCCGGTCAATCATCCAATGCAGTGGGTAAATCTAGCGTAGCGCTTGGTGACGGTGCAAATGCCACCCAAGACTCCGCCACAGCACTCGGTCCATATAGCCAGTCCACGGCGGCAGGTGCGACCGCGTTGGGCTTCAATACTCACGCAACTGCTTTCGGTACTGTTGCGGCAGGCCGTAACAGCAAAGCCGTTGCCAATAATGCCGTAGCAATGGGTAACGAAGCTGACGCTCAAAAAGAAGACACCATCGCCATCGGCTACAACGCCCAAGCCACGCAAAACCGTGCCGTGGCCTTCGGCAAAAACGCCAAAGCCACCGCAGGCGACACCTTTGCTTTCGGTGATGCGGCAAAAGCCTCTGTCGGCAATGCCATTGCCTTCGGTAAAAACGCCAATGCCGCCCATAAAGACTCTATCGCATTGGGTGCCAATTCCGCGACTGAAGCAGCCGTTCAGACGACCTCTGCTACCGTTGGCGACCTGACCTTCGGCAACTTCGCAGGTAACACGCCTGAGTCCACACTCAGCATCGGTTCGGCAGGCAAAGAGCGCACGATTACCAACGTCGCCGCAGGCCGCATCAGCGACAGCAGCACTGATGCCATCAACGGCAGCCAGCTTTATGCGACTCAAAACGTCATGAACAACATCGGTACGACCGCAGTCGGCGTATTGGGCGGAGACGCAGCCATTGCGAATGACGGTACCATCACGATGACCAACATCGGCGATACCGGCAAAGACAACGTTCACGACGCGATCAAGTCAGTTAAAGAAACTGCCGAGAAAGGCTGGAAGCTGAAAGCGAACGACGAGACCGAGAGCGACAGCGAAAAAATCGCTGCGGGCGACACCG
>NZ_KV814918.1:0-262 GCF_001814135.1 Neisseria sp. HMSC067H09
AAGTCTTCACCAATCAATTGCATCCTTCCTGTATCTTGATAATGATGCCAAGTGTAATTTGGTATTTTAGATTTTCCTTTGTCGTCAAACGCTCTTTTAGTTACCCGCTTTGTATCAAAAATGCCGTCTGAAAAGCAAATATCGTTTCAGACGGCATTTTGACTGTTTAAAGCGGGGGCAGTTCTACAAATGGAAAGAAATGCTGAAACCTCTGATAAATTTCAGGATGTTTTTCTAAGGCTTTTAACGCTTTTTCTTTTGA
>NZ_KV814919.1:0-33936 GCF_001814135.1 Neisseria sp. HMSC067H09
TTGGTGGTTGGAGGGGATGTGTCCAACTTTTGGGTGCAGTTCAGTTTTTCAGACGACCTTTTATCCACAAGCCGATCGGTGATCAATCGCCCATGACTTTACCTTCGCGACGCGGGTCGGCACCGCCGAGCAAACCGTCTTTGCCGATCACAATGCCTTGTACGCCGGAATTCAAATCGCGGATTTGGACTTTGTAGCCCAGTTTTTCCAATGCTGCCGCTTTGTCCGCCGCCGCGGTTTTTTCCTCGATTTCATACTGGCTGCCGCGATTGAGCATATTCGGCAGGGAGATTGCCGCCTGAATGTCCATGCCCCAATCGATATGCGCCACCAGCGTTTTAGCGACGAAACCGATGATGCGGCTGCCGCCGGGCGAACCGACCGCCAGATAAGGCTTGCCGCCTTTCATCACAATGGTCGGCGCCATCGAAGAACGCGGCCGCTTGCCGCCCGCCACGCTGTTTGCCACCGTTTTACCGTCTGCGCCGACAGGGTTGAAAGCGAAATCGGTCAATTCATTGTTGAGCAGATAGCCGTTTGCCATCAGCCCCGAGCCGAACGCGTTTTCAATCGAAGTCGTCATCGACACGACGTTGCCGTCTTTATCCACAACCACCAAATGGCTGGTGGACGGCAGCTCTACCGCCATACCCTGCGCGTATGCCTTGCCGAACTTGCCTGCCTGAATGTTCTCCAACGCCTTGTCGGATTGGCGGATTTCTTCGGCACGCGGTTTCAGGTAAGCCTGAGAAATCAGGGCGCGGGTCGGGACGTTGACAAACGCGGGATCGCCGACGTAATAATCACGGTCGGCAAACGCAATCCGCGACGCATCGCCTATCCAGCGCCAACTGTGGATATTTTCCGCGCCCAACGCCTTCATATCCTGATTTTGCAGGACGCCCAAAATCTCGCCCAAAGCAATCGCGCCTGAACTTGGCGCGCCCATGCCGCAGACTTCGTATTCACGATATGGCGCGCAAACCGGTTCGCGCTCGATAACGCGGTAGTTTTTCAAATCCGCCATGCTGATTTTGCCGGGGTTATCCACAGCGCCGGTAACGGCACGGACAATATTCTGCGCCTGCGCCCCCTGATAAAACGGCGCGCTGCCTTTTTCCGCCAACAGGCGTACGGAGCGGGCAAATTCAGGGTTTTTCAACACTGTTCCCGCTGCCAAAGGCTTGCCGTCGGGCAGGAAATACGCGGCGGTTTTCGGATAGCGTTTCAAAGGCTCCAAATTTTGCTCGATGGATTTCGCCATGCGCGGTGAAACGGTAAAGCCTTGTTCCGCCAAAGCAATCGGTTTGTCAAACAGACTTGCCCAAGGCAATTTGCCGTAACGCTTGTGGACATCTTCGAGCAGCTTCGGAATCCCCGGCACACCGACCGAACGGCCGCCGACCACTGCGTTCATAAAGCCCATCGGCTTGCCGTTTTCATCCAAGAAAAGCGCCGGCGTTGCCGCTTTCGGCGCCGTTTCTCGGGCATCAAACGTCGTCAGTTTTTTCGCCTTATTGTCCCAATACACCAAAAACGCACCGCCGCCCAAACCGGAAGACTGCGGCTCGGTCAGTCCCAGCGTGGTCTGCATGGCGATCATCGCATCTATCGCGCTGCCGCCGCGTTTCAAAACCTCGTATCCCGCCTCGGTCGCCAACGGATTGGCAGACGCCGCCATATAATGTTTGGCGCGGATCAATTTCTGCTCGGTCAGCCCCGTCCCTTGTTCCGGCGCATGGTTATCCACAGCCGTCGGCACAGGCGCGGCATCAGGTTTCTGCATCGGCTGGTGCGCGCACGCTGCCAAAACCAAAACAGCCAACAGGTTTAAGCTAAAGGAAAATTTCATATCTGCTCCCTTTTAGTTGAGATATTTTTCAGACGACCTGCGGTTGAAAAACACAAAAGGTCGCCTGAAACATGAAAACCGATTGGACTGTTTATCTCTTCGGACAGTTCCGTTTGAGCCCGGTATAAAACCGGCAGGCTGTGTGCATAGCCGGAAAGTTATACACAAAACCAAACCGGATTTCAAAATTATCCACATCTGCAAACAAGGCAAACAGCAGTTTATCCGCATCTTAAATTAGTATTAAACTTATTGAACTGAAAAAGGAATCAAAGTTATACACAAGCAAATGCGCGACTCAATATAATCATCTATTTATTATTTAAAATCTTATTTATAGTTTGTTTCCCAACGCGCAGCCAAAGCCCGCAACGTAAAGGCATCTTTTCAAAAAATTAGATAGTTAAGGATTGTTAAACCTCTGTAAATCAGATAGAGTTACGGCTGATAAATTAAATTAATAATGGAGCTTCCATCAATGAAAGGCGATATCGGCGTCATCGGCTTGGCCGTTATGGGTCAAAATTTGATTTTGAATATGAACGATCACGGTTTCAAAGTCGTGGCGTACAACCGGACCACTGCTAAAGTAGACGATTTTCTCAACGGCGCAGCCAAAGGCACCAACATTATCGGTGCCTATTCATTGCAAGATTTAGTGGATAAACTGGAAAAACCGCGCAAAATCATGATGATGGTACGCGCAGGTTCTGTCGTGGACGACTTTATCGAGCAACTTGTCCCGCTTTTGGAACAAGGCGACATTATTATTGACGGCGGCAACGCCAACTATCCCGATTCCACCCGCCGCACGCACGAGCTGGCGGCAAAAGGCATCCGCTTTATCGGCGCGGGCGTTTCCGGCGGCGAAGAAGGCGCGCGTCACGGCCCGTCCATCATGCCCGGCGGCGACGAAGCCGCATGGCCTGCCGTCAAACCCATTTTCCAAGCCATTGCCGCCAAAACCCCGCAAGGCGAACCCTGCTGCGACTGGGTCGGCCGTGACGGCGCGGGCCATTTCGTCAAAATGGTGCACAACGGCATCGAATACGGCGATATGCAGTTGATTTGCGAAGCCTACCAATTCATGAAAGACGGCTTGGGTTTGAGCTACGACGAAATGCACCGTATTTTCAGCGAATGGAACCAAACCGAGCTGGATTCCTACCTGATCGAAATCACCGCCGCGATTTTGGGCTACAAAGACGAAAACGGCGAACCTTTGGTCGAAAAAATCCTCGATACCGCCGGACAAAAAGGCACAGGCAAATGGACCGGCATCAACGCCCTCGATTTGGGCATCCCGCTGACGCTGATTTCCGAAGCCGTGTTTGCCCGCTGCGTGTCCGCGTTCAAAGACCAACGCGTTCAAACCGGCCGCTTGTTCGGCAAAACCGTTACCCCCGTTGACGGCGACAAAGCCGCATGGGTCGAAGCCCTGCGCCAAGCCCTGTTGGCATCCAAAATCATTTCCTACGCACAAGGCTTCATGCTCATCCGCGAAGCCAGCGAAAACAACGATTGGGCATTGAACTACGGCAACACCGCCCTTCTGTGGCGCGAAGGCTGCATCATCCGCAGCGCGTTCTTGGGCAACATCCGCGACGCATACGAAGCCAATCCCGATTTGGTGTTCTTGGGTTCCGACCCCTATTTCAAAGGCGTATTGGAAAACTGCCTGCCCGCATGGCGCAAAGTCGTCGCCAAAGCCATCGAATGCGGCATCCCCATGCCCTGCATGGCTTCCGCGATTACCTTCCTCGACGGCTACACCACCGAACGCCTGCCCGCCAACCTGCTGCAAGCCCAACGCGACTACTTCGGCGCGCACACCTACGAGCGCACCGACAAACCGCGCGGCGAATTCTTCCACACCAACTGGACAGGCAAAGGCGGCGATACGGCATCGACCACTTACGATATTTGATTTGTCTGAGTTAGTATAGTGGATTAAATTTAAATCAGGACAAGGCGACGAAGCCGCAGACAGTACAGATAGTACGGCAAGGCGAGGCAACGCCGTCCTGGTTTAAAGTTAATCCACTATAACAAGGTCGTCTGAAAACCAAGATTCAGGTTTCAGACGACCTTTGCCGTTTGAAAGCATCGGTTTTTGACGAAATCCACGGATTGCTCACAACTTATCCACAATCTGAACTTCATCCAAATTCAATCAAACCAAACCTAATTCATTGAAAACTATCAATATACAAAAAGGTCGTCTGAAAAATTTCAGACGACCTTTTAAATTGTTCACAAAATTATCAACAGGGTTAAGGGCTATCGGCATCAAACCAGATTCTGCGGATTGCCCGCGACGAAGCGGTTGATGTTGTCCACGAGGATGTCAAACAGGCGGTTGGCGGCCTCTTGGCTTGCCCATGCAATGTGTGGCGTGACAATGAGGTTGGGCAGTCGAGCTTTCAGCAGAGGGTTGCCGTCGCGCGGCGGCTCTTGTGTTAACACGTCAAAACCTGCCCCGCCGATTTGGCCGTATTTCAACGCCGCAACCAAAGCGGCTTCATCAACCAAGCCGCCGCGCCCGCAGTTGATGAGGATGGCGCCGGGCTTCATCTGTTGCAACTCGGCTTCGCCTATCATGTTTGCCGTTTCCGGCGTGAGCGGGCAATGCAGCGACAGCGCGTCGGCAGTGCGGACGGCTTCGTCAAAGGAAACGTAGCCGTCGCGGACGGTTTCGGCGTGTTTATGTTCGACAAACACGACCTTCATTTTGAACGCCTGTGCATAAGTTGCCAGCGTCTGTCCGATGTTGCCGCGACCGAAAATCGCCAGTGTTTTACCGTTTAAATCGCGCATCGGTGCGCCGAGGTGGCAGAAAAACGGCGAGTTTTCCCACAAGCCTGCTGCAACGTCTCGCTGATAGGCAGGCAGGTTGCGCATCAGGGTAATCATCATCATAAACGCGTGTTCCGCCACGGATTCATTGCCGTAGGCGCGGATGTTGCACACGCCCACGCCCGCTTGCTTGGCGGCAGCAAGGTCAACATTGTTGACGCCCGTCGCGGCTAGCGCAATCAGTTTGAGCTGCGGGTTGGCGGCGATGTGTTCGGCGGAAATCACGACTTTGTTGGTAATGATGATGTCCGCGCCCTGTATGCGCTCGGCGGTCTGATGCGCCTCAGTCGAACCATAGCTGCTTAAAGTATGCGGAAAATCAAAGTCAAACGGACGGTCGGCAAGCGTGTCGCGGTCGAGAACGGCAATGCACAGTGGATTCATATTTCACCTATCAAAAATAAAATAATGATTTAAATAAACTAATTTTGAATAAAATATTCAAAATATACGGCGCAGTTGAGAATAGTTATAGTGGATTAAATTTAAATCAGGACAAGGCGACGAAGCCGCAGACAGTACAGATAGTACGGCAAGGCGAGGCAACGCCGTACTGGTTTATAGTTAATCCACTATATTATCCGAACCATACAGACATCACCATATCAGGAAACCATCATGATTAAAACCATGACTTTTGCCATTTTACATTTCGCCACCGCGTTCGGCGTTGCCTATATTTTGACCGGCAGCATCGGCATCTCAAGCGCAGTCGCGCTGGTCGAGCCGCTTGCCAACACCGTCGTTTTCTATTTCCACGAACAGGCATGGCGACGCTACGAAAAAATATAGTGGATTAACTTTAAACCAGGACGGCGTTACCTCGCCTTGCCGTACTATCTGTACTGTCTGCGGTTTCGTCGTCTTGTCCTGATTTAAATTTAATCCACTATAAAACCGTGAAACAAGAATGGGCTACGCCGCTGCACCATTGTGGATAAGTTTTGACCGGAGGTCGTCTGAAAACGGGCTAGGGCATATTGTTTCTTATTGATAAATATTCTTTCAACAAAATAGATATTTATCAATCAAAAAGAAATCAATAAAATGCTTTCCATCGCTTGAACGCCTATGCAGTTCATCTTTTATATTCAACATCATAAGGAAAGTATCATGAAAAAAGCACTCTTCGCCTCCCTCATCGCCGTTGCCGCCGCCACATCTTTCGCCGACAGCCGCATTCCCGAATGGAATCATGCCAACGACTCCGGCCCCATTCCGGGCTTAACCCAAGTCGAATATCACGACGCGCACGATATGCGTAAAGATGATGACCGCGTGAAATTCACCGCACCTGCCACAGGCGTGCGCGAAATCACCGACATCGGCTACAACGACACCTATGCCCGCTCGTTGCAAAACGGCTCAAATTGATTGCCCATCAGTTGAAGTTGAAAGGTCGTCTGAAAACGTACCCATCCGTTTTCAGACGACCTTTTGCTTTATCGGAAACGGCAGCTATGATACCCTTCAGCGCGGAATATCGAAGAGTCGATATTGTTAACTGATTGAAAACGCTATGAAAGGATAAAACATGAGCGGTTTGATTATTGAAGATTTGCAGGAAGGCCACGGCAAAGAGGCCGTGAAAGGCAAGGAAATTACCGTGCATTACACCGGTTGGCTGGAAGACGGTACCAAATTCGACTCCAGCCTCGACCGCCGTCAGCCGCTGACGATTACGCTGGGCGTGGGTCAGGTCATTCAAGGCTGGGACGAAGGTTTCGGCGGCATGAAGGAAGGTGGCAAACGCAAGCTGACCATCCCTGCCGAAATGGGCTACGGCGCACGCGGCGCGGGCGGCGTGATTCCGCCTAACGCGACATTGGTGTTTGAAGTAGAGCTGTTGAAAGTTTATGAATAATGCCTGACGGCGTTAGGATGGATTTTCTGCATTGAAAAAGAGCGAAAGGTCGTCTGAAAACCGAATGTTGAGGTTTTCAGACGACCTTTCATTGTCCGATTCCGTCTAAAAACAGTAAAATACCCGTTTTAAAAGATTCTGGAGCCATCATGACCGTCAAAACCCGTTTCGCCCCCAGCCCCACCGGCTACCTGCACATCGGCGGCGTGCGCACCGCCTTGTTTTCATGGGCGTTTGCCCGCCATCACAAAGGTGAGTTCCTATTGCGTATCGAAGACACCGACTTGGCGCGTTCCACCGCCGAATCCGTCAACATCATCCTTGACGGCATGAAATGGGTCGGTCTCGATTACGACAACGCCGACAACGTCGTGTACCAAACCCGCCGTTTCGACCGCTATAAAGAAGTCATCGCCGAACTCTTGGAAAAAGGCGCCGCCTACTACTGCTATTGCAGCAAAGAAGAGCTGGAGGCCATGCGCGAGAAAGCCGAAAAAGAAGGCACGGCGACTTACGACCGCCGCTGGCGCCCCGAAGCAGGCAAAACCCTGCCCGAAATCCCTGCCGACGTGCAACCCGTCGTCCGCTTCAAAACGCCTTTAGACGGCGTTACCAAGTGGACGGATTTGGTCAAAGGCGAAATCTCCATTCCCAACGAAGCACTCGACGACCTGATTATCGCCCGCGCCGACGGTACGCCGACCTACAACTTCTGCGTCGTGGTGGATGACTACGATATGGGCGTTACCCACGTTATCCGCGGCGACGACCATGTGAACAATACCCCGAAACAAATCAACATCTTAAAAGCCATCGGCGCGAACCTGCCCGAATACGGCCACCTGCCCATGATTCTCAACGAACAAGGCAAAAAAATCTCCAAACGCAGCGGCGATACCGTCGCCATCACCGATTTCGGCGCGATGGGCATCCTGCCCGAAGCCATGCTCAACTATCTGGCGCGTTTGGGCTGGGCGCACGGCGACGACGAGTTCTTCACGATGGAACAATTCATCGAATGGTTTGATTTGAAAGACGTTTCCCCGTCTCCAAGCCGCATGGACTTGAAAAAGCTCTACTGGATTAACGGCGAACACATCAAAATCACGCCCAACGAAAAACTCGCCGAACTTGTTAAACCCCGCCTTGCCCTGCGTGACATTTATGACACGGTAAAACCCGCGTTGGAAGACGTGTTGGCACTGGTCAAAGACCGCGCCCAAGACCTGAACACGCTCGCTGACGAGTGCCTCTACTTCTACGTCAAACAAACGCCCGCCGAAGCGGACGTGCAGAAACATTGGGACAACGAAGCCGCCGCCCGTATGCTGCGCTTCGCCGAACGCCTCGAAGGGCTGGAAGACTGGAACGCCGAAGCCATCCACGACCTGTTCAAACCCTTCTGCGACGAAGAAGGCATCAAAATGGGCAAACTCGGCATGCCCCTGCGCCTCGCCGTCTGCGGCACAGCGAAAACCCCCAGCGTTGATGCCGTGTTGGCATTAATCGGCAAGGAAGAAGTGTTGAAACGGATTCGTTCTTAAAACGTTGAAAAGGTCGTCTGAAAATTTTGAACTGGCCCCCAAATCTTGGACACTCATAAAAGCCTATTCAGGCGCTCTGTGCAAGCTGGGTTCTGTATGCGACAGGACTCAGCTTTTTCAATTTCAAACTGCAACGCTCCCGGTTGTAGTAATCCATATAGTCATCTATCTGCTTCATCAATTCATCTACCGTCAATTCACCTGCGTTATAGAAACACTCCGTCTTCAACACCGCAAAGAAGCTTTCCATCGGCGCATTGTCCCAACAGTTCGCCTTACGCGACATGCTTTGAACTTCAGTTTTTCAGACGACCTTTTTTATTGCTGGAGAAAAGCTATGGATAAATTGTGTATAAAATTTGAGAAAAAATATAATCTTTTTATTTTTCAGAAGGATAGATTAGATAGCCATGTGGATAATCATGTCTGAAATATTGGCGGAAGATGGTTTTGTTTTATTGAAAGGTCGTCTGAAAACTTAAAATCAAGATTTCAGACGACCTTTATTGAATAAAAAGGTTGTGGATAAACAATCATCCACAACCTTTTTGTACACCGTCTTATCTCAAGCCGCCGGCAGCTCGTGGAAGGCGGACGGCAAATTCTCATCGTCACCAAATTCCACCCATTCGTAAGCAGTTTCGTCCGCCAAAACCGCGCGCAATAAAGCGTTGTTGATGGCGTGGCCGGATTTGTAGCCTTCGAATGCGCCGATAATCGGGTGTCCGACGATATACAAATCGCCGATGGCATCGAGGATTTTGTGGCGGACGAACTCGTCGGGATAACGCAAACCTTCCGGATTCAAAACGTCCATGTCGTCAATCACAATGGCGTTGTTCAAATTGCCGCCCAGTCCGAGATTGTGGGCGCGCATCATTTCCACTTCGTGCATAAAGCCGAAGGTGCGCGCACGCGCGATTTCGTCGATGTAGGACTTGCCCGCGAAATCGATTTCAAAAGTGGGCGAGCTGCGGTTGAAAACCGGATGGTCGAATTCGATGGTCAGCGTAACTTTAAAGCCGTCATACGGCGTAAAGCGCACCCATTTGCCCGCCTCCTTGACTTCGACAGGTTTGAGGATTTTCAAAAACCGCTTTTGCGCCTTTTGATCGACAACGCCCGCATCTTGCAAAAGATAAATAAACGGCAGGCTGGAGCCGTCCATAATCGGGATTTCGGGCGCGTTTAACTCAATCAGCGCATTGTCGATGCCGTAGGCGGACAGCGCGGACATGATGTGTTCGATCGTGCCGACGCGCACGCCTTTGTCGGTTACGATGGTGGACGACAGGCGCGTATCGTTGATGAGGTAGGGCGTAAGTTTGATGGTTTCGCCCATTTCGCCGTCCAAATCGGTACGGCGGAAGGAAATCCCGCTGTTTTCAGGCGCGGGGTGCAGGGTCAGCGCGACCCGTTCGCCCGAATGCAGCCCGACGCCGGTTACGCTGATGGATTTTGCCAAAGTTCGTTGCAGCATAAACCGCCTCCTTATTCAATAATTGGTTTGATGTTTGGATAATACGATAAAAAGGAAAAAATAATCCATTATTTTTAATAGTATTTGCTAATGTAGGTGTTTCAGAACCATAGATTTTTCAGACGACCCTTTGTACCGGTAAGATTATCCACAAAATGACGTGTAATCTGAGTGGACAAACCTGATTTTATCCACAGAAATATTCAAACGATTACAGATTATCCGACTTTGTTCTCATAAAAAACAAAACTTGAACGCAGCCTTTAAATGAATACAACAATTTGATTATACAATCAGTAATAAGGTTATCCACAAAACGGGGATACACTCATCACCATCATCATTTTTTTAAATAATTACATATTAATTTTAAAAACAACCAAAATTTATCCCCAAATATGGGGACAAACCGTACCAATCTGTATTTTCAGACGACCTATTTCACGGTTTTTTTATTTAAATCAAACATTTTAAAAGTAGCATCGTGTAATTCTAGGTAGTAGTTTTATTTCAGGCTACAATAGCCCTTATTGAAATTTATCCCTTTCCCTACTGACAGGAGTATCAAAATGAGCATCAAAGTAGCGATTAACGGTTTCGGCCGCATCGGCCGTCTGGCATTGCGTCAAATTGAAAAAGCCAAAGGCATCGAAGTCGTCGCCGTCAACGACCTGACCCCTGCCGAAATGCTGCTGCACCTTTTCAAATACGACAGCACCCAAGGCCGCTTCCAAGGTACTGCCGAATTGAAAGACGATGCCATCGTGGTGAACGGCAAAGAAATCAAAGTCTTCGCCAATCCGAATCCTGAAGAATTGCCTTGGGGCGAATTGGGCGTGGACGTCGTCCTCGAATGTACCGGCTTCTTTACCAGCAAAACCAAAGCCGAAGCCCACATCCGCGCAGGTGCGCGCAAAGTCGTTATTTCCGCCCCCGGCGGCAATGACGTGAAAACCGTCGTATATGGCGTAAACCAAGACATTTTGGACGGCAGCGAAACCGTCATCTCCGCCGCTTCCTGCACCACCAACTGCCTCGCCCCGATGGCTGCAGTCCTGCAAAAAGAGTTCGGCGTAGTCGAAGGCCTGATGACCACCATCCACGCCTACACCGGCGACCAAAACACCCTCGACGCGCCGCACCGCAAAGGCGATTTGCGCCGCGCCCGTGCCGCCGCGCTCAACATCGTGCCCAACAGCACCGGTGCCGCCAAAGCCATAGGTCTGGTTATCCCCGAATTGAACGGAAAACTCGACGGCTCAGCCCAACGCGTCCCCGTCGCAACCGGCTCGCTGACCGAATTGGTTTCCGTCCTCGAACGCCCCGTGACCAAAGAAGAAATCAACGCCGCGATGAAAGCTGCCGCCAACGAATCTTACGGCTACACCGAAGATCAAATCGTTTCTTCCGACGTCGTCGGCATCGAATACGGCTCGCTCTTCGACGCGACCCAAACCCGCGTGATGACCGTAGGCGACAAACAACTGGTGAAAACCGTCGCTTGGTACGACAACGAAATGTCCTACACCTGCCAACTCGTCCGCACTTTGGAATACTTCGCAGGAAAAATCTAAAAGATTTCGGATTGGGTAAGCCAGTCTGTGGATAAGTAAGAGAAAAGGTCGTCTGAAAATTTTTTCAGACGACCTTTTTTAATGAAATCAATCACTAAATTTAAACAACGCTTATCCCAATAACCGTCGCGCGGTTTCCCTCAATTTGAAACCTGACTTCATAATTCTCTATATTCATGACGTAAATCCGTTCGGGAATATTTTGATAGGCGGGACGGGGATCTTGGGCTATGCTTTGGCTGATCAGGTTTTGGGTGCTTTCAGATAAATTTTCGGCGCCGATGTTTTCCAGCCATACGACTTCAAGCTCTTCGGGTTTGCCGCTGACGAAGCCGGATGAGGCGTCGGGTTTGGATTCGACAAAGGGGATGTAGGGTTTGATGTCGACAATCGGTGTGCCGTCCAACAGGTCTGCACCGCTGCAATAGAGGCGGACGGGTTTGCCGGTTTCGATGCGTTCGAGTTTTAAGAGCGATAGTCCGAGGTGATTGGGGCGGTGGGGGCTGCGCGTGGCAAATACGCCCATTTTTTGTTTGCCGCCAAGCCGTGGCGGGCGCACCATTTGTGCCCAGCCTTCATCCAGTACGCCGTGAAAGATAAAACTTATCCACACATAATCGAAGTGTTCCAGTCCGCGTACGCTGTCTGCGGTAAATTCGGGATTCAGCTCGATACAGACTTCTGCGGCGGGAACCAATCCGGGCTGACGGGCGACGCCGAATTTCTGTTTGTAGGGCGAGCGGGCGGTGGCGATGGGGACGATGGTGTAAGTCATGAGGATTGTGGACAAGTTTTTCGGAAAAACGTTATCTTATCACAGCCGGTTTTACCGCTTTTGGGCAGTAATTTGTTATAATACAGGGCATTTTAATCGCTTTGAAATGATGAGATGATTGTTTCCATTGATGTTGATGCACAAAAAACTTTTACGCCTTTGTGTCCTAAAGAGCTGCCTGTAAACGAGGGGCATTTGATTGTTGAAGAATTGAATGCCCAAGCCGCTTTGGCGGATTTGCGCGTGATGACGAAAGATGCGCATCATGCGGCAGCGAAATGGCTTGTGGATAACCCTGTTGATATGTTAAAGCCGACAGGTTTGCCCGATGCGGATTTGACTTGGGTGGCTCATGCGATGGTCGGTACGCGCGGCTATGAATTGTTGGACGGACTGCCTTCTGCCAAGGAATACGATTATTGCGTTTGGAAAGGCGTTGATCCTGAATTGCATCCTTACGGCGCGTGTTTTCACGATATCGAGGAAAAACTGAGCACAGGGTTGATCGAATGGCTGCGTTGTCAAAATACGGATACGGTCATTGTCGGCGGGTTGGCTACGGATTATTGTGTGAAAACAACGGTTTTGCAGTTGCTAAAAGGCGGCAATTGGCAGGTTATCGTCAATGAAGCGGCTTGTCGGGGCATTGCGCCGGATACCATCGAAACGGCATGGCAGGAAATGCGTTCTGCCGGTGCAATTATCTTAAAAAACGCTGAAGAAATTAAAAAATATATTAATAATCAATAAATTAAAATTGTTTCACGTGAAACACACTTCTTAAATATGAAAATTTTGCTTGTCCGCTTGTCCAGTATGGGCGATTTAATTCACACTTTGCCCGCAATCGAAGATTTGGCGCGACAATGCCCTGATGTGGAACTCCATTGGTTGTGTGAAGCCGGATTTGCGGATATTGCGCGCCTGCATCCGTTCGTAAAAAAAATCCATGTGATGAAATGGCGGCAATGGCGAAAACATCTCTTTCAGGCTGAAACTTGGCGGGAAATAGGTCGTCTGAAACAGGCCTTGCGGCAGGAAGCATTTGATTTTGTATTGGACAGTCAAGGTCTGATTAAAAGCGCGTGTTTCGCCAAAATGGCAAAATCCCCTATTTATGGTTTAGATAAAAACAGCGCGCGTGAGGGGTTGGCTGCGTTGGCATATGCGAAAACATACGCTGTACCGAAAGGGAAAAATGCTGTTTGGCGCAACCGTGAACTGTTCGCCCAAGTATTTGGGTATGCGATGCCGGAAACGCAGGTATTCGGTTTGACCGTTCCCGAAGCAGGTCGTCTGAAAAATTTGGAGCAGCCGTATTATGCGGCTTTGCACGCGACCAGCCGGGACAGTAAGTTATGGCCTGTGGAAAACTGGCGGGCGTTGCTGCAAAAGCTGAATGAAGAACAACAATGCAACGTTTACCTGCCATGGGGAAATGAAACTGAAAAAACGCGTGCCGAACAAATTGCAGACGGACTGCCATTTGCCATTGTGTGCGACAAAATGAATTTATTGCAGGCGGCGTATCTGCTGAAACACGCGGTCGGAATTGTCGGTGTGGATACCGGTTTGCTGCATTTGGCAAATGCTTTGGAAAAACCTGTGGTCGGTATTTATACCGATACTGATCCGATTAAAACAGGCGTTCAAGTTTCGGCTGTTGCAAAAAATTTGGGCAATATCGGGCAAATTCCGACTGCAGATTTGGTTTATCAAACGTTGATGGATTGTGTGGCTGCTGATGAAGGCTCAAAGGTCGTCTGAAACTGATATAGCGGCATGACATTTTCCAGTTTGTTGAGTACAGGAATGTATATCCTTCAGCCTGAGTAAATGCTTTAAAAATGGTATAATCGGCAAGCATTATCTGAAAGATTTCTGAATGAATTCGTTTTTAAGAAAAAACGGATTTGATTTTATAGAGAAGAAGGTTTGGTTTCGCTGGATGGTGAAAGCAACGTTCTTTTTAGGAGAATTCAATGAAAGCACTGGTCGCAGTAAAGCGCGTAGTGGACTACAACGTCAAAGTTCGTGTAAAAGCCGATGGTTCGGATGTGGATATCGGCAATGTCAAAATGTCGATGAACCCGTTTGACGAAATCGCTGTGGAAGAAGCCGTCCGTTTGAAAGAAGCCGGAAAAGTAAGCGAAATCGTAGCGGTTTCTTTGGGCGAAAAGAAATGCGAAGAAACGTTGCGTACAGCTTTGGCGATGGGTGCCGACCGTGCAATTCATGTTGAAACCGATACTAAATTGGAGCCGCTGGCAGTTGCCAAGCTGCTGAAAGCCGTTGCGGACAAAGAAAATCCACAAATTTTCTTTTTGGGCAAACAAGCGATTGATGACGATGCCAACCAAGTGGCGCAAATGCTGGCTGCTTTGCTGAATGCGGCGCAAGGTACGTTCGCGTCTAAAGTACAAATTGAAGGCGACGAAGTGCAGATTGTGCGCGAAATTGATGGCGGCGAAGAAACCCTAGCATTGAAACTGCCTGCTGTTATCAGTGCGGATTTGCGTTTGAACGAGCCGCGCTTTGTTAAACTTCCCAATATCATGGCGGCAAAGAAAAAACCTTTGGAAAAACTGGCTCCTGTCGATTTGGTTGCGGATATTTCACCTCGTTTGAAAACGGTGAAATTTGCCGAGCCTAAAGCACGTCAGGCAGGTGTAAAAGTAGCAAGCGTTGCCGAATTGGTTGAAAAATTGAAAAACGAAGCCAAAGTGATTTGAGGAGACTGAAATGAGCGTATTGATTATTGCTGAACACGACAACAAACAGTTGAATCCTGCCACTTTGCATGCCGTTACCGCTGCTGCCAAACTGGGTAAAGTCGATTTATTGGTTGCCGGAAACGGCGCATCGGCTGTAGTGGAATCCGCGAAACAAGTAGAGGGTGTGGAAAAAGTTTTGGTTGCGGATGCTGCCCATTATGCCGAAGGTTTGGCTGAAGAACTGGCTCCGCTGGTTGTCAAATTGGCAGCGGATTACCGCTATGTTGCAGCAACGGCAACCACATTCGGTAAAAACCTTCTGCCCCGCGTAGCCGCCTTATTAGATGTACCGCAAATTTCTGATTTGACCGAGATTGTGGATAACACGACTTTTGTGCGTCCGATTTATGCGGGTAATGCATTTGAAACCGTGCAAGCCGATTCAGAAAAATTGGTGCTGACCTTCCGTGCAACAGCTTTTGACGCAGCTCCGGCGCAAGGTGGTAACGCTGAAGCAATCAATGTTGAAGCGACCCCTGCTCAAAACCTGAGCCGTTTTGTGAACCGTCAGCTTTCCCATTCCGATCGTCCTGAGCTGACTCAGGCAAAAGTCATTGTCTCCGGTGGCCGTGCGTTGGGTAGTGCGGAAAAATTCAATGAAGTGCTGACACCGTTGGCGGATGTTTTAGGTGCGGCAATCGGTGCATCCCGTGCGGCAGTTGATGCCGAATATGCGCCAAATGACGTGCAAGTCGGACAAACCGGTAAAGTAGTTGCACCTCAGCTCTATTTTGCAATCGGTATTTCAGGTGCGATTCAACACGTTGCCGGTATGCAGGACAGCAAAGTCATTGTCGCAATCAACAAAGATGCTGATGCGCCGATTTTCAATGTGGCCGATTACGGATTGGTTGGCGATTTATTTGAAATCGTCCCGCAATTAACAGAAGCATTGAAAAATTGATGTTTCACGTGAAACGTTCAGACGACCTTGTTGTTAATGAGGTCGTCTGAAAACATTTCAGCATGATTACGACTTATAAAACCATTACTTCCCCGACACAGGCTGAGTTTAAAGATAAAGGCAGCCGTTTTATAGCATTTGCCTATCCGATTCGGACGTTGGCTGATGTGAAAAAATATCTCGATCCGTTAAAGGAAGAACATCATAAAGCGCGGCATTGGTGCTATGCCTATCGTTTGGGTGTAGATGGTATGCAATTTCGTGCCAACGACGATGGGGAGCCGTCAGGAAGCGCGGGTCGGCCGATTTTGGGGCAGATTGATTCGGTGGGCGTAACCGATGTTTTGGTCGTGGTCGTCCGCTATTTCGGCGGTACTTTATTGGGCGTTCCTGGTCTGATACATGCGTATAAAGAGGCAACGGCTCAAGCGTTGGCAGTTGCGGAAGTGGTTGAAAAGAATATTGAAAAAACCGTTTGGCTGAAATGTGAATATCCGTTTTTGAATGAAGTAATACGCATTGCTAAACAATATCAGGCGGATATATTGGAACAGGATTTACAGTTGGATTGTCGATTGACGGTAAATTTGTCGTTGGCAAATTATGAGGCCTGTGTTTCGGCTTGGAAGAATACACGGCAAATTGAAGTAAATACGGAAAAGCCTTTTGAATGAAAAGGTCGTCTGAAATGTTTTGGATGGTATTTCAGACGACCTCTTCTCTCATAAATCTTCTTGTGTATATCTGTCTAAGGCATCGACGCTGGAGCGCAAATATAGCCAGGCCAATTGATGGAATTCGCCCAGCGCGTTCCATAACGCATCTTCACTCATAATGCTGTATTCGCCTTCTGTACTCAAATCCAGTTCTGCCCCGTCCTCAATGGCTTGATGGCACGCCTGATACTCGTGGGTATAAAAATTGTCCATATCGCGAATCAAAGTGACGGCATGTTTCCAACGCCGGATGTCTTCTTCCAATTGCGGTAGTAGATGACGCCATTCGCGGTATTTGTTTTGGATTTCATCAATACGTTTTTGCATGGTTGCTTGTCCTTTTTTAATTTTGTGGATAAGTCAAATAGGTTGCAGAGTGGAATGAAGCGGTCTTTTGTTTGATTCCACTAAAATTTCTTCAAATGGGACAAAAGTCCCCTTGTATCGAGTTTTCGTTAAAAGTACATATTTGTCAAGGAGATGGCATGAAACTGCTGGTTATCGGTAATGGCGGTCGCGAACACGCGCTGGCTTGGAAATTGGCGCAGTCGCCCAAAGTGGAAACAGTATTTGTTGCGCCCGGTAATGCCGGTACGGCGATTGAACCCAAGTTGCAAAACATCGCCTTGACTGCGCATCAGGATTTGATTGAATTCTGTCGTAAAGAAAATATTGCTTTTACCGTCGTCGGCCCTGAAGCGCCTTTGGCGGCGGGTATTGTGGATGATTTCCGTGTCGCAGGACTGAAAATATTTGGTCCGACACAATATGCGGCGCAGCTGGAAAGTTCTAAAGATTTTGCCAAAGCATTTATGGTGAAATACAGCATTCCAACTGCGCAATATCAGACCTTTGAAAACGCCGATGCTGCACATGATTACGTCAATCAGAAAGGTGCGCCCATCGTCATCAAAGCCGATGGTTTGGCGGCAGGTAAAGGCGTGATTGTGGCGATGACTTTGGATGAAGCGCATGCTGCGATTGACGATATGCTGCTAGGCAACAAAATGGGTAATGCCGGCGCGCGCGTTGTGATTGAAGATTTCCTGCAAGGCGAAGAAGCGAGCTTTATCGTCATGGTTGATGGCAATCATGTATTGCCTATGGCGACCAGCCAAGACCACAAGCGTCTTTTAGACGGCGATAAAGGCCCAAATACGGGTGGCATGGGCGCGTACAGTCCCGCGCCTGTGGTAACGCCTGCCGTGTACGAGCGCGCGATGAACGAGATTATTTTGCCGACCGTGGCGGGTATGAAAGCGGAAGGGCATGAGTTTACCGGTTTCCTGTACGCGGGTTTGATGATTGATCAAAGTGGCGCACCTTATACGATTGAGTTTAACTGCCGTTTTGGTGATCCAGAAACTCAGCCGATTATGAGTCGTCTGAACAGCGACTTGTCGGATTTGGTCGAAGCGGCAATAGACGGCAAACTCGATAGCGTAACTGCAGAATGGAACCCGCAAACTGCCGTAGGCGTGGTGCTGGCGGCGCAAAATTACCCCGAAACGCCTAAAAAAGGCGATGTTATTTCCGGTCTGGATGACGCCAACCAAATTGGCAAAGTTTTCCATGCAGGCACAACGGCAAACGAGAAAGGCGACGTATTGACCAACGGCGGCCGCGTATTGTGTGTCGTAGGATTGGGCGACGATGTGGCGCAAGCGAAGGCCAAGGCGTATAGCGCATTGGAAAAAATCAGCTTCGACGGTATGCAATACCGTAAAGACATTGCCGACAAAGCCATCAACCATTAATCAAAGAAACAGGTCGTCTGAAAACATGATTGCGTTTCAGACGACCTTCCCTATCATGCTATTCCCCAGAATCCTTTCAGCTTCGACGCTTCGCAAGCTGCAATCCCATCTTAAAAAAGGCGGCTTGGTCGCCTATCCTACCGAGTCCTGCTACGGCATAGGCTGTATCCCGACCTTGCCCAAAGCGCTCAACCGACTGATTCATCTGAAAAAAAGACCGCAACATAAAGGCATGATTGTCATTGGCAACCAATTGGAGCAATTACAGCCCCTACTTAAAAGGTCGTCTGAAAACATTCAAACCATGCTCAGAAACGAATGGCCTGCGCCCAAAACCTTTCTGCTTCCTGCGGCTGCTGACGTTTTGCCCGCATTGCGCGGAAAAAGACGCAGCAAACTGGCGGTCAGGGTTCCTGCCCATGCAGGTGCGCGCCGCTTGTGTCAGGCTTTGAAAACGCCTTTGGTCTCAACTTCGTGCAATCGCGCAGGCAAACGCGCGTGTAAGACGGAGCGGGAAGTGAGAAGGCAGTTTGGAAGGGATGTATGGGTAGTTGGCGGTTTAATCGGCAAACAAAGGTCGCCGAGTCAGATTATTGATGGGGAAACAGGCGTTCGTTTGCGTTAGAAATCGGATGGATAGGATGAGTGGAATTATGCTTTGAACCGATAAACCGCTTATTTGAGAAAATGTGGATAATCCTGAATATAACTTTCCCGAAAGAACCAAAAAGGTCGTCTGAATCCCCATATTCATGGTTTTCAGACGACCTTTTGATTTGACTATCTTGTGGATAAGTATGTAGATAAGTTGGGCATCAGAGCTTGCTGCCGCATACGGCTTCAAATTGTTTTTCGGTAATCGTACCGTTCATTACGCTCATCGGGCGGATATTCGTCGCGGTGTAGCTGTGTTTGGAAATTTCTTTGCCGTGTTCGTCAAGAAGCTGCAAAGCGGTCAGACGGTAGGTTTTGTTGGTGCAATGGATTTCCCAGTCGCCGATGGCGGTTTTGTAGGCAGGCGTGTTGACGAAGCGTTCTTCCTTCATCTTCGATACGGTTTTTCTATCGCGGAAAGTAACCAAATTACCGTTTTTCTTGATGCTGTTTTTATCAATCGCCACCTTGATATTGCCGTCGGAAATCGTGCCGATGTTGTCCCAGTTGCTGCTGACACCGCCGCTTGTGGTCGTAGTCGTTTGACAGGCGCTCAGGAGCAGGGCTGCCGATAAAGTCGAAATAAGGGAAAAGTGTTTGATGTTCATAAGTTTCGGTTGCTTAGGATAAATTATTAGACTGCCGTATTATGCGCGAAGACAGCGGGGCAGTAAATCGGCTTTGCAAAGTCTTAAAACCGCCAAAAAATGAAAAGGTCGTCTGAAAACAGGTTTTCTAGCCGATTGACTGGAAACCGGTATGCCGCCGCTTCGCCTGAGATTAAAAAGAACGGTAACGCATTGAGTAAACCAGTTTCCTACACCCGTATTGCCGGCAGTTCCGCCATCTTGTCTCAATCAAAAATCAATCTGCGATACCCAACCAAGCATAATCCGTTTTCAGACAACCTCATGTGGACAACTCAAATATCCCCCATGCAGGCAGTGTCTAAAACCGCTAAAATAACGTTTTTTCCTCCCTACGGAACCATCATGCCCCAGCCTTCCGCCCAACAGATTTTGCACGAAGTATTCGGCTATCCCGAATTTCGCGGCAAGCAGGAGGCTGTCGTCAATACATTGGCAGGCGGCGGAAGCCTGCTGGTATTGATGCCGACGGGCGGGGGCAAGTCGTTGTGTTACCAAATTCCCGCACTGATGCGCGAAGGCGTCGCCATCGTCGTTTCGCCGCTGATTGCCCTGATGAACGACCAAGTGGCGAGCCTGCACGCCGCAGGCATAGAAGCAGCGGCGGTCAACAGCAGCACGACAGTGGAAGAAGCCCGCGAAGTGGCGGACAAACTTGCCCAAGGTCGTCTGAAACTGCTCTACGTCGCACCGGAGCGGCTCGTTACCGACCGTTTCCTGCGTTTTCTCGACCAGCAAACCATCAGCCTTTTCGCCATAGACGAAGCGCATTGCGTCAGCCAATGGGGGCACGATTTCCGTCCCGAATACCAGCAATTAGGGCTGCTTGCCGAACGCTATCCGCAAGTGCCGCGCATCGCCCTGACCGCGACCGCCGATGCGGCGACCCGCGCCGACATCAAACATTTCCTCCATCTCGAAGACGCGCCCGAATTCATCTCCAGCTTTGACCGCCCGAATATCTATTATCAGGTTATCGAAAAAAACAACGGCAAAAAGCAGCTTCTCGACTTCATCCGCAAAGAAATGGAAGGGCAAAGCGGCATCGTCTATTGCCTCAGCCGCAAAAAAGTCGAAGACATCGCCCAATTCCTCTGCGAAAACGGATTGGACGCGATTCCCTACCATGCCGGCTTGAGCATGGAAGTGCGCGAAGCAAACCAACGCCGTTTTACCCGCGAGGACAACATTATCGTTGTCGCCACCGTTGCCTTCGGTATGGGCATAGACAAACCGGACGTGCGCTTCGTCGCCCATCTCGATATGCCCCAAAGCGTCGAACATTTCTACCAAGAATCCGGCCGCGCCGGGCGGGACGGGCTGCCTGCCGTGAGTTGGCTGTGTTACGGTCTGAACGACTGGGTATTGCTGCGCGAGCGCATCGCCGAAGGCAACAGCGACGAAGTGCAGAAACAAATCGAAATGCAGAAGCTCGATGCCATGCTTTCCGTCTGCGAAACTGCCGCCTGCCGCCGCGTTCTCCTGCTCAAACATTTTGGGGAAGAATCCGCCCCTTGCGGCCATTGCGACAACTGCCTGCATCCGCCCGTACGCTTCGACGGCACCGTCCTCGTACAAAAGCTCCTCAGTTGCGTATATCGCGCCGGACAACGCTTTGCTGCCGGCTATATCATCAACCTGCTGCGCGGTAAAAGCGACGACTGGATACGGCGCAACGGCCACGACAAACTCTCCACCTTCGGCATCGGCAGCGGGCAAACCGACAAAGAATGGCGCAGCGTCATCCGCCAATGCATCAGCCTCGGCTACCTCACCGTCAACATTGCCCAATATCAGGCATTGCAACTGACCGAGGCCGCAAAAAAAGTCCTCAAAGGCGAAACCGAAGTCATGTTGCGCCCGCTGCGCCGCGAAAAAGCCGCCACTCAAAAGCCCAAAGACAACTGGCTGCGTACCGAACGCGAAGAACGCCTATGGCAGGCATTGCGGCATTGGCGGCAGCAGCGCGCCCATGCCGAAGAAGTCCCCGCCTACGTCGTCTGCGGCGACAAAACCCTGCGCGACATCGTCGAAAAAATGCCGCAAACGCTGGAAGATTTGCACCAAATCTACGGTTTAGGCGAGGCAAAAATCAACAAATTCGGCATCGACATCCTCAATGTCTGCGAGAACGCCGCCGAAAACCAAAGCGGACAAACGGGCAACGAAGAACCCCTATTCACCCCCCAAACCGAGCGCGAACAGCAATTACAGCAAAAGCTGGAAACTTGGCGTGCCGAGCAGGCAGCCGCCAAACAATGCGCCTTGGGTAAAGTCCTTTCCAACATCAGCCTGACCGACCTCGTCGTCTTCACGCCCGCCGAAGAAGCCGATTTGCTCGGCATCTACGGCATCGGCAGCGAAAGAATTGCCCAATACGGGCAGGCAATACTCGACATCTGCCGCCCCTACGCAGACGGGCTTTCCGAGCCGAAACAGGCAGAACGCCAGCTCGCCCGCCGCCTGTTCCAATGGTGTCTCGACACTGCCCGATATGAAGGCGGAGAGATGCACGCTGTCGCCAAAAAACAGACTTTACGCGCCATCGCCAAAGTTCGGCCGCAAACCTTGACGGCGCTTTCTAAAATCGAGGGTGTGAGCGGGGAATGGTTGGAGCAATACGGCGAAGAAATCGTAGAAATCTGCACGGCGGATTGACCGTTAAAAAGACACAGAAAAAGGTCGTCTGAAAACCCTGTATAAAGGTTTTCAGACGACCTTCTGAATATTAATATCTTTATAAAACAATAACAAACAAAATTTTTTCAATTTACCTGTAAGCATTCTCAAGCTGCCACGTCTAATCGGGCATGAAACGATTTTATGGAACGGTTATCATGAAAACGAATATCACAGCCCCGTGGCAATCGGCTTTAGGCTTATTGGTTTTGCGCCTGTTTGCCGCTTACGAATTTTGGGAATCGGGCATGCAAAAATGGAGCGGCGAAAACTGGTTTGCCGAAATCAATGACCAATTCCCCTTTCCGTTCAATTTGCTGCCCGACAGCGTGAATTGGAACTTGGCGATGTGGGCGGAGCTGGTTTTTCCGGTTTTGCTGCTTTTAGGATTGGCAACCCGTCTGTCTGCCTTGGGATTAATCATTGTAACGGGGGTAGCATGGGCGGCAGTCCATGCGGGTGCGGGTTATAATGTCTGCGACAACGGCTATAAAATGGCTTTGATTTATATCGTGGTTTTAATCCCGATTCTGCTTCAAGGCGCGGGCTGTTTATCGATGGATGCGCTGTTGAAAAAACGCTTCTGCCCGAAATGCCGCGTCGGAAATCAATAAAAAAGGTCGTGGAGCGGACTTTAAACGCGCCAACTCAAATTCTTAATCTGTTTAACTGATACTTTAAAAAGGAAATCAATATGAAAAAAAATGTAGCCGCTGCCCTTGCTGGTGCTTTGTCTTTGTCTTTGGCTGCCGGCGTTGTTGCCGCTGACAAACCGGTAAGCAGCAAAGCAGGCGTTCAAAAATCTGCCCAAGGCTCTTGCGGTGCGGCTAAGGCTGCTGAAGGTTCATGCGGTGCCGCTGCTCCTAAAGCAGGCGAAGGCAAATGTGGCGAGGGTAAATGCGGTTCAACCGTGAAAAAAGCCCCTGCTAAAAACGCCAAAGCAGCAAAAGCCAAAGCTAAAGCAGTTGAAGGCAAATGCGGCGAAGGCAAATGCGGTTCTAAATAATTTAGAACAAAAAGCCGCATTTTATTGATAAATGCGGCTTTTTATATGATTTTAACAGCAATTTCTTACCAAAACCGTCGGAACACCATCCAAAACGGAGCAACATCATGATTCAACACGCAGGCTTAGGCTACCGCCGCGACTTGGCGGAAGACTTCCTCTCGCTTTCAGACGACAGTCCGATACGCTTTATCGAAGCCGCACCCGAAAACTGGCTGAAAATGGGCGGCAGAGCGCGTAAACAGTTTGACCGCGTGGCGGAACGGCTGCCATTGGCGTTGCACGGATTATCCATGTCGCTGGGCGGACAAGCCCCGCTGGATACCGCTTTGATAGACGGCATCAAAGAGATGATGCGCCGTTACGATTGCACGTTTTTCTCCGACCATTTGAGCTACTGCCACGACGGCGGCCATCTCTACGACCTGTTGCCGCTGCCCTTCACCGAAGAGATGGTGCGGTATACCGCGCGGCGTATCCGCGAAGTGCAAGACCGGTTGGGCTGCCGCATCGCCGTAGAAAACACCTCCTACTACCTGCATTCCCCGCTTGCCGAAATGAACGAAGTAGAGTTCCTTAACGCCGTTGCACGCGAAGCCGACTGCGGCATTCATCTCGATGTGAACAATATCTACGTCAACGCCGTCAATCACGGACTGTTGTCGCCAGAGGCTTTTTTAGAAAACGTTGACGCAGAGCGCGTGTGCTACATCCACATCGCCGGACACGATGTCGAAACGCCCGAATTGTTGATTGATACCCACGGCGCGGCAGTTTTACCGACCGTTTGGGACTTGCTTGAACTCGCCTACACCAAGCTGCCGACCATCCCGCCCACCCTGTTGGAACGCGATTTCAATTTCCCGCCTTTTGCCGAACTCGAAGCCGAAGTCGCCAAAATCGCCGAATACCAAACGCGTGCCGGAAAGGAATACCGCCGTGCAGCCTGAAACCTCCGCCCAATACCAACAACGCTTTGCCCAAGCCATACGCGAGGGCGAAGCCGCCGACGGCTTGCCACAAGACCGCCTGAACGTCTATATCCGCCTGATACGCAACAATATCCACAGCTTCATCGACCGTTGTTATACCGAAACGCCGCAATATTTCGACAGCGGAGAATGGGGTCGTCTGAAAGAAGGCTTCATCCGAGACGCGCGCGCCCAAACCCCCTATTTCCAAGAAATCGCCGGCGAATTCCTCCAATACTGCCAAAGCCTGCCGCTTTCAGACGACCTCTTGGCACTGATGGACTTCGAACACACCCAACTGCTCGCCGAAGTCGCCCAAACCGACAGCCAAGTCTCGTCCGCCGATTCAGACGATTTGGCGTACACCCTTTCTCCCGCTGCCTTCGTCCGCCGTTATCAGTATGACGTTACCGACGAATTGCAGGAGGCGGAAACCGCCGTTTTGGTGTGGCGCGATAAGGAAGACGACGTGATGTACCAAACCCTCGACAATTTCGACGCATTATTGCTGGAAACGCTGGCAGACACGCCCACCTCCCTGAACGGCCTGCAAACCATGCTGGCAGAGTTCATGTCGTCTGAAAGCGGCTGGCAGGACGCATTAAGGCAAAAATGGATGGATTGGCTGGAACAAGGTATTTTGGTTGCCACATAAGCCGATGGTAATCAAGATTCGCATTTTAAGAGCAATGTATTAGCAGGCTGCCGTATTTACTAGGACAGCTGCAAAAAGAAAAAGGTCGTCTGAAAACTTTTCAGACGACCTTCTTGTTTACTGTTTTACCATGCGGCGGTATCAATCGAGCAACGCGTCCACAAAAGCGCGCGCGTCAAACGGGCGCAAATCGTCTATGCCTTCGCCCACGCCGATATAGCGGACGGGGACGGGGCGGTCGGAGGCAAGCGCGGCAAGGATGCCGCCTTTTGCCGTACCGTCGAGTTTGGTCACAATCAGCCCCGTCAGCCCCAGCGCATCGTCAAAGGCTTTGACTTGGTTGACAGCGTTTTGCCCGATGTTGGCATCGAGGACGACGATGATTTCGTGCGGCGCGTCGGGCATCGCTTTTTGCAGCACGCGCTTCACTTTTTTGATTTCTTCCATCAAATGAAGCTGCGTGGGCAGGCGGCCGGCGGTGTCGGCCAGCACGATGTCGATGCCGCGCGCTTTGGCGGCTTGGACGGCATCGAAGCAGACGGCGGCGGAATCGCCCGTGGTTTGCGAAATGACGGTTACGTTGTTGCGTTCGCCCCATGCTTGAAGCTGCTCGCGGGCGGCGGCGCGGAAGGTGTCGCCTGCGGCAAGCAGCACGGATTTGCCCTGAGCTTGGAAATATTTGGCGAGTTTGCCGATGGAAGTGGTCTTACCCGCGCCGTTGATGCCCGCCAACATGATGACGAACGGCTCTTTCGTGTCGGGCAAGACCAGCGGTTTTTCCAATGGCTTAATCAAGTCGTACAAAGCTTCTTTCAATGCGCCGCGCAACTCGTTGCCGTCTTTCAGCCCCTTGAGGCTGACGCGGTTGCGCACGTCTTTCATCAGGTATTCCGTCGCTTCCATGCCCATGTCGCTGGTAATCAGCACGGTTTCCAGCTCTTCGTACAAATTTTCGTCGATTTGCCCTCCGCCGAACACGCCCGCCAACGATTTCGCCATTTTGTCGCGCGATTTGGTCAAACCCTGTTTCAAACGCGCCGCCCAGCCGAGTTTGGGTTCGGTTTCGGGCGGCTCAGAAGTTTCAGACGACGTGGCGACGACTGTATTGTCAAAGGCTGCTACGGAATGTTCTTCAGATGTTGCAGGCGCGGCTTCGGCTTGAGTTTCGACGGCTTCTGCGGTTTCAGACGACCCGTCGCTGACCGCTTCCACGCGTTCTTCCACTTGTTCGACCGTTTCAGACGACGTTTCACTGACTGCCTCGCGGATGTGTCCGACCGTTTCGGAAACATGTTCAACCACAGTCTCGCAGATTTCTTCGGCGTGCTCTTTGGTACTTTCTACCGCCGTTTCAACTGCCGCCGTCAGCTCTTCCGCTTTTTCGCCGATGTTTTCCTGAACCGTTTCAAGCGTTTGCGAAACGGTGGTTTCGGCGCGTTCTACGGCTTCGGCGGCGGTTTCCTGAATGCGGGTTTCTTCTTGAGCGGGCGTTTCCTGTTTTTTCTTGCGGCGGAAGAAGCTGAACATTGAATTTTCCTTTTAATTTTAGAAGCTTGAAATAGGGCGTATTGTAGCGTATTTTACGCGGCAAGGTCGTCTGAAAATCCAGGCTGTAAGGTTTTGGCATCTTCAACGTCTAATCATACAAACCATCCACACAGGAAACATAGAGATGAAACCCCGTACCTTCTTTTCCCTTTGCGCCAAGTTCGGCTGCCTGTTTGCGCTGGGTGCCTGTTCGCCCAAAATCGCCGATGCCGAAGCCGCGACCGTACCGCACACTTTGTCCACTTTGAAAACCGCGGACAACCGCCCTGCCAGTGTTTACTTGAAAAAAGACAAACCGACCCTGATTAAATTCTGGGCAAGCTGGTGTCCTTTGTGTCTGTCCGAATTGGGGCAGACCGAAAAATGGGCGCAGGACAAGCGGTTCAGTTCCGCCAACCTGATTACCGTCGCGTCGCCCGGCTTTCTGCACGAGAAAAAAGACGGCGACTTCCAAAAATGGTATGCCGGTTTGAACTATCCCAAGCTGCCTGTCGTGACCGACAACGGCGGCACCATCGCCCAAAGCCTGAACATCAGCGTTTATCCTTCTTGGGCGTTAATCGGTAAAGACGGCGACGTGCAGCGCATCGTCAAAGGCAGCATCAACGAAGCACAGGCGTTGGCGTTAATCCGCGATCCGAATGCCGATATAGGTCGTCTGAAAAACGCGTTCTACAAACCCGACACACAGAAAAAGGATTCAAAAATCATGAACACGCGCACCATCTACCTCGCCGGCGGCTGCTTCTGGGGCTTGGAAGCCTATTTCCAACGCATAGACGGCGTGGTTGACGCAGTATCCGGCTACGCCAACGGCAAAACGCAAAACCCGAGCTACGAAGACGTATCCTACCGCGACACGGGCCATGCCGAGACCGTCAAAGTCACCTACGATGCCGACAAACTCAGCCTCGACGACATCCTGCAATACTATTTCCGCGTCGTTGACCCGACCAGCCTCAACAAACAAGGCAACGACACCGGCACGCAATACCGCAGCGGCGTGTACTACACCGATCCCGCCGAAAAAGCCGTCATCGCCGCCGCCCTCAAACGCGAGCAGCAAAAATACAAACAGCCCCTTGTCGTCGAAAACGAGCCGCTGAAAAACTTCTACGACGCCGAGGAATACCATCAGGACTACCTGATTAAAAACCCCAACGGCTACTGCCACATCGACATCCGCAAAGCCGACGAACCGCTGCCGGGTAAAACCAAAGCCGCCCCGCAAGGCAAAGGCTTCGACGCGGCAACGTATAAAAAACCCAGTGATGCCGAACTCAAACGCATCCTGACCGAAGAGCAATACCAAGTTACCCAAAAAAGCGCGACCGAATACGCCTTCAGCCACGAATACGACCATCTGTTCAAACCCGGCATTTATGTGGACGTCGTCAGCGGCGAACCCCTGTTCAGCTCTGCCGACAAATTCGATTCCGGCTGCGGCTGGCCGAGCTTCACCCGCCCGATTAACGCCGCCGCCGTTACCGAACACGACGATTTCAGCTACAACATGCGCCGCACCGAAGTGCGCAGCCATGCCGCCGATTCGCACTTGGGACACGTCTTCGCCGACGGTCCGCAAGACAAAGGCGGACTGCGTTACTGCATCAACGGCGCAAGCCTGAAATTCATCCCGCTGGAACAAATGGACGCCGCAGGCTACGGCTCGTTGAAAGGCAAAGTGAAATAAAGGTGCGACAGCACGAAAGGTCGTCTGAAAACGGCGGGTCGGGTATGAATGCCCGGCCCGCAAATTTTAGTGAATCGAAATAAGAAACGTGCATACCATCATTTTCAGAAATGTTTCGCGGTTTCCGTCATTTCAAGCCTCTGGATTTCCGCCTGCGTGAAAATGACAACCGATGGGAATAGGCGTATTGAATTGAGTGAATCAGCTAAGGAAGAAAGGTCGTCTGAAAACGTTTTAACGCCATTCGTTAGACGTTTTCAGACGACCTTTCATTTATTCCGCCAAACCGTTCAGCCCTTCGGATAAAACCGCACCACATTTTCCCCCTCGGGCAGCGTCAGTTTCTTCACGGCATGGCCGTACACGGTTTCGAGCGTGACGGTCAGACCGCCTTCGGTTTCGAAAATCTTATCCACAAACGCTTCAGCCGCTTGGGTATCGCTGAATTTCAAGGCGTGCCATAGCCCTAAGGTTTCCATGTCCTGCCGGAATGTCGCTGCCTTGCGGTAGCTCAATTCGAGCTTGGCGGTATCGGTAACGGGGTCGTAGAAACCGTTGTCGGCAAGCATGTCGCCGAGGTCGTGCATATCGATTAAGGTCGGCGTTTCACACGTTATCCCCGCGTTTTTCAAACGACCTGTCAGCTCGGTCAGGCTGTCGCGGCCGAAATGGGTGAAGAATAATAAACCGTCTGTTTTCAAGGCGTTTGCCCAGTTTTTGAGGACGGGCAGGATTTCGTCCGCGCGGGGCAGGCTGAGGTTCGCCCACAACATATCGGCAGCGGCTTCGGGCAGCGGGTCGGTCAGGGCTTGACAGTGTTGGGCGACGGTTTTGCCGGTAAGTTTTTGCCAAAAACCGCTTTTGCGCGCCGCTGCGGCGGTTTGGAGGAAGTCGGCGCGTGGGTCGTATTCTTCGAATACCGCGTTCGGATAGCGCGCGGCAAGCAGGCTGCGGCTGATGTCCGCGTCCGCACCGACCAGCAGGACGCGCTTGGGCGCGTGGCGGACGATTTGCAGCCGCTCGTCGGTGTCTTGGGCGAGATGGCGGTGGATTTGCCAGCGTTTGTCTTGGGGGTTCATGTTTCAGACGACCTTTTTTTCTTTTTTTGAAGGGTTGGTTTTTGTACCGTTGTTGATGTTTGTATAGGGATGGCGGTTCTATGTTCTTATATCGCGCTCCGAAAACCACCCTCATCCTAACCTTTGTATGTCGTCATTTCTGCGCAGGCGGGAATCCAGACCTCTAGTTTTCAGAAATATTCAAAGATTACCGTCATTTCAAACTTCTGGATTCCCGCCTGCGCGGGAATGACGAAACGGGTTTTCTGCCATTTTAATCTATTAAAAATAGAAAAATTTCCTTAATCCTTAATTTCCAAATTCATATTTATAAAGAAATCAAAGTATGCCTTTTCAGACGACCTTTTCAACAAAATCGCGGTAGCGTTCGGCAAATTCATCTGCGTGGCTTAAAAACGGGGCGTGTGCCGCTTTTTCCATCAAGACCAATTCGCTGTCCGTCAGATGGCGGTTTAGGTATTCGCCCATGCGCGGCGGGGTGATGGCGTCTTTTTGTCCGAACACCAAAAGTGACGGGGCTTGGATGCTCGAAAGCAGGGGGCGGGCGTCGGCTTGGTTGACGGCATCCAACGCGGCTTGCAGGGCGGGCGGTGCGCCGTGGCGGGAGAGGTCGGGCATGATGTTGCCGATGATTTCGGCGGCGTTTGGTGTATGCAGCAACTGTAATTGTAGAAACTGTTTGATATGTTTGGCATAATCCTGCCGAAACGCGCCGACCATTTTGCCCAAAGCGGGATTGGACAGACCTTCGGGGTAGTCCGCGTCGGCGGTCAGGCGGGCGAAACTTGCGGTCAGGCAGAGCGAACGGACTTTGTCGGGACGGCGTGCGGCGAGATGGAGTGCGACCAAGCCGCCGAGTGACCAGCCGAGGATGTGTGCTGGTGTATCGATTTCTTCGGCGAAGGCTTCGGCAATGGCGGCGATGTCGAAGTTTTCGGCAAAGGGCGCGTCGCCGTGTCCGGGCAGGTCGAGGGCGCGGATGTCCCAATCGGCAGGCAGGCGCGGGATGAGGTCGTCGAAGACGTGGTGGTTCGCTGCCCAGCCGTGTATCAGATAAACTTTTTTGGCGGAGTGCGGCATGGCTGTTTTCTCTATGGATGTGTTTTCTTGGTGGCGCAATGCGGGATGGTGGCACAAAAGCCGTTGCGTATTATGCCACGCCTTGGTTTCAGCGTGCGAAACCCGGCCGTATGGCGGTTTTTGCGGCGGCTGCGCGGCGGACTTGGAAGAGTTTTTTACGGATGCGGCAAACAGTTGCCCCTTGTGTTTCCGCACTATACAGGGCGGGGCGGTGTGCGGCGGCTGTCAGAAGAAGCCGCCGGCATTTGAGCGGATGTGGGCTTCGCTGTATTATGAGCCGCCCGTCAGCAGTATGATACGCGCATTGAAGCATTTGGCAGACCTCGGCATGAGCCGTCCGCTGGCGGAACTGATGCGCCGCCATGCGCCCGACTGGCTGGAAACGGAGCGTTTCGATTTTGTGCTGCCCGTGCCGTTGAGCAAAGAAAGGCGGCTGCACCGCGGCTTCAACCAAAGCGAGGAATTGGCGGATATTCTGTCCGAACATTACGGCTGGACGCTGCTGCCGCGGCAGACGGTTTTCAGACGACATCGCGAGCCGCAAAGTACGCTGAAAAGCGCAGACAGGGTTCGCAATATAAAAAATGCTTTTGAAATCAATGGTCATATCTCGAAAAACTGTAATATTTTGTTAATCGACGATGTGTTCACCACCGGCTCGACGCTGGACGAATTGGCGCGGACGCTGAAAAAATCAGGCGCAGGCAAGATTTTTTGCTGGAGTTTGGCGCGTCCGCCAATGAAAAAATAGCTAAAGTTTTTGACACCTGCGGAACATTTCGGCATTATGCCCCTCTATAAGTGATTGATTTATATGTTTACCATAGTTTTGTACCAACCCGAAATCCCGCCCAATACGGGCAATATCATCCGATTGTGCGCCAACACCGGAGCCGATTTGCATCTGGTCAAGCCGCTCGGTTTTCCGCTGGATTCGGCAAAAATGAAGCGCGCAGGTTTGGATTATCACGAGTTTGCAAAACTGACGGTACACGAGAATTTCGAAGATTGTCTCAAAGCCTTGGAAGGCCGCCGCATTTTCGCGCTGACCACCAAAGGCAAAACCCGTCCCGACGAAGTTTCCTTTGTTGAGGGCGATGTCTTTTTGTTCGGTCCCGAGACACGCGGCCTGCCCGCCGAAATCCTCGACACCCTGCCCGAAGGGCAAAAGCTGCGCCTGCCCATGAAGCCCGGCAGCCGGAGCATGAATCTTTCCAACACCGTCGCCGTGATTCTGTTTGAAGCATGGCGGCAAAACGGTTACGCAGGCGGTGTATAACATCCGCTGGGGAGTCTCCCTGAGCCGTTTGACAAAAACCAAGGCCATACTGTCCGACAACAGCTTGGTTTTTGTCAAACCGCCGATACGTCGTCTGAAACCGCCTGGGAGCCATCCCGCCGCGTTATCAACTCAAGAACGGACTACGTTTTGACTTTATCTAAAACTACCCTTTTCTCCACCCTGACTGCCGTCGCAATCAGCATCCTTTCCATTCATTCCGCCTCAGCCGACTCCATCGTCCGCGCCGACAAGCTGCATTCCTCCGCCAACCGCAGCTACAAAGTCGCCGGCAAACGCTACACGCCGATGACCAAAGTATCCTCCTTCGTCCAAACCGGCAACGCTTCATGGTACGGCAACCAGTTCCACGGCCGTAAAACCTCCAGCGGCGAGCGTTACAACATGAACGCCCTGACCGCCGCCCACAAAACCCTCCCCATTCCCAGCTACGCCCGTGTGACCAACACCAAAAACGGTAAAAGCGTCATCGTCCGCGTCAACGACCGCGGTCCTTTCCACGGCAACCGCGTGATCGATGTTTCCAAAGCCGCCGCCCAACAATTAGGTTTCATCAACCAAGGCACGGCACATGTTAAAGTCGAACAAATCGTACCGGGTCAAAGCACCCAAGTTTATGATGGAAAAGACATTTTCGTAGATTTGAAATCCTTCGGTACCGAGCGCGAAGCGCAAGCCTATATGAACCAGGCGGCGAGAAACCTTTCCGCCGGCATGATGAACCCGAGAGTTTCCCTGGAGAAACGCGACTACGAATACGTCGTCAAAATGGGTCCGTTCACCTCGCAAGAGCGTGCCGCCGAAGCCGAAGCCAAAGCACGCGGTCTGATTCAGGCAGCTTCGCTGTCCCTCTAAGCCGCATCCGTGTTTTCAGACGACCTGTTGCAAGACAGGTCGTTTTGTATTGAAGCTAGGTACAAAGCTGTCGTATCCTTGCCTCCTTTCCCTTATATAGTGGATTAAAATTGCAATGATACGGCGTTGCCAACGCCCTTATGTACTACCCGTACACGGCGGACGTTGCCGCCTTGTCTCATTTTTATTTTAATCCACTATAATTCCCCGCTTCTCAACCAAAGGAATCCCCACCATGTCCCTCCCACCTTGCCCGCAATGCCAATCCGAATACACCTACGAAGACGGCAGCCAATACATCTGCCCCGAATGCGCGTTTGAATGGACGGAAAACGACGGCGAAGCCGCTGAAGAAACCCTGAGCGTCAAAGATGCCAACGGCGCCGTGTTGCAAGACGGCGACACCGTCGTCCTGATTAAGGACCTCAAAGTCAAAGGCAGCTCCATGGTCATCAAGCAAGGAACCAAGGTAAAAGGCATACGCCTGCAAGAAGGCGACCACAATATCGGTTGCAAAATCGACGGCAGCGCGATGAATTTGAAATCAGAGTTTGTCAAAAAAGCATGATGTTGGTATAATAATTGTTGGTGGGTCGCTAGGCCGACCTGAAAACCGTTTGTAAAGCTACTTGTCTCCGTAAGGGTTGCTTTCAAACGGTTTTCGCCTTTTTTAAAGCTGTTTTCCCATAAAAAAACGCACCTTATTGCAAGGTGCGTTTTGATTTGTACTGTTTAGAATTTGGCACCGGATTGGTTGGCCATATAATCGACCGCCGCTTTGACTTCGTCGTCGCTCAGGCTGGTATTGCCGCCTTTTGCCGGCATAGTGTTGAAGCCTTCGAGTGCATGTTTGTGCAAGGTTTCTTTGCCTTGTTTGATACGCGGAGCCCAATCGTCATTTTTACCGACAACAGGAGCGCCCGGGATGGTACCGCCGTGGCACATTTTACAGCTGGCTTCGAAAACGGCCTTGCCGTCCACTTTGGCGGAAGAGGCATCTGCCGGTTTTTCTTCCGGTTTGGCTTCAGCAGGAGCAGCGTCTTTTACTTCCGAAGCAGCTTTGGCGGCAGTATCTTCTACTTTGCTTGCTGCTTCTTGAACAGCAGGGGCAACGGTATCAACGGCAGAAGCGGCAGCATCTTTAACATCGGAAGCAACAGCAGTAGCCGCTTCCTTAGTTTCCTGTTTGGCTTCTTGGGAACAAGCCGACAAAGCGGCCATCATCATCGCAGCAATTAGTAGTTTGTTCATGTTCTATCTTTCTTAAATTTTTTAGTTAAGGTACTGTTTTATAAAACAGCTGAAAAAATTCTAACACACATCATTTTCATGTTCCCACTGATGTAGTGGTTTGTAGTAAAAATATTGGCATAAGTCATATTTTGTTTTGAAAAAAGGCAGAAAATGTTGACACCTATACAACCATTCCTATATAGCCTCCGGCTTATTGGGCGGTTTGAATCTTGTTTTCCATGCCTTTAAATCCGCCCAAATCCTGCTCAATTGCAAAATCCTGGCTTTAAAAGCCGGCTTTTTATGGGCGCGCCATTTCATCCCAACTCATGCTCAAACCAATCAATCCCTATTTTCTTTCATGCAAAAAGGTCGTCTGAAACTCTACATCAGGTTTCAGACGACCTTTTTATAGTGGATTAACTTTAAACCAGTACGGC
>NZ_KV814919.1:34036-47731 GCF_001814135.1 Neisseria sp. HMSC067H09
CCTTGTCCTGATTTAAATTTAATCCACTATACCTTATCCGCCAGCTTCAAAACATCTTTTTCATGGCTTTCTGAATAAGGTCGAGTTGTTTTTTATATTCGCGGCAATGGGGGCATATCAGCAGGTGGCTGCCCAGAAAAACGCGTTCGGGAACGGTCAGGCGGGTTTCGTCCTGTTTTTTGGAGAGCAGGTAGGCAGTTTTGCGGCATTTGTTCATCGTGTTTTCCTAACGGGCTTAACCGGCATGTCCTGCATTGCCGAACCATTTGATTTGCAGGCATTGGCGCAGGGTTTCGCGGGCGCGGTGCATGATGGTGTAGTAGTTGGACGTGCTGATGCCGCATTGCTCGCGGATTTCGTCGGACGAGAAGCCGAGGATTTCCTTCATGGTAAACACGCGGGCGGTGTTTTCCGGCATTTGGTAGAGGCAGGTTTGCAAGATTTCACGAAACTCTTTGTTGTCCAACGTTTTTTCGGGCGAGGCCCAAGTTTGCGGATGGCCTTCCGCCGTCCAATGCCCATCTGATGCAAACCGTTCTTCAAAGGCTTCGTCCAACATTTCTTCCGCAGGCGTGGCGAATATTTCGCGCTGCCGTCCAATCTGGCGCAGGCAGTCGGTAATTTTGTTTTTCAGAATGGCAAACAACCAGCTGCCCACTTGTGCATCTCCTTTGAAACCTTCGGCAGCGCGGTAGGCGGAAAGCATGGTTTCCTGCACAAGGTCTTCCGCCAAATCGGGGCGGTCGGGCAATTGGATGCGGGCAAAACGCAGGAGCAGCTTGCGGGATTCGGCAAGCTCGGCGTCAGTCAATTCGGGGAAGGGCATAATGTATTATTATCGAATGAATAGGTACGGATTTTACGCCGATATAGGGAAGGCGTGTGATGAAACAGACGGACGCACAGACTCTGCCTTTCAGACGACCTTATACATTTCTTAACTGTCCAGCGTAAAAAGACGTACAAAAACCAAGCTGTCGCAATTGAATCATTTATAATTTCATGAAAATAAAAACAAGGATTTCACACTATGGCAAAAAAATTCCCCATCTTCCCCAAAGCGCCGGAGCGCATCTGCTGGGGTTGCGACAAATATTGTAAAGAAGACGATTTGCAATGCGGCAACGGCTGCGAGCGCATTCAGCACCCCATCGAATTGGACGGGCGCGAGTGGTATAAAAAAGGCGACTGGAGCAATTTGTTGAGCGAAGAGCAGCAAATCGAACTGGGCTTGAAAGAAGCGCCCAAACCCGCCAAGCCGCATATCAAACTGCCGTTGCGGAACAAAACGGCTTAATCCCGCCAAGCTTAAGGGGTCGTCTGAAAACCGAAGGGGCGCAATCATGCGCCCTTATCTTTAATTTCAACGATACACCAAGAAATTGACCCCACCCGCGCCAAACCGCCGCTGCCCATCTCTATAGCAAACATTCTTAACTTTAAATGCGGTAACTCATCAAATTCCGTCATTCCCGCCCCCGCCTACGCGAGGACAGGCTACGGCAGGAATCCATCGTAAAACTTGAGAAACCTTGATTTGAAAAACAGTTGCTGAATTTCAAAAATGGATTCCCGCCTGTGCGGGAATGACGGCAACAGAAACGACAACGGTTCAAATCCCCCATCCCAATGTGGCTTCTCTTACCAAAGGTCGTCTGAAAACGCCAAAATATGCTTTTCAGACGACCCCTCCCATCTCTCCCGAACCCGTCCGCGAAAAATGCTAAAATAACCAATTTATAAGCAAATCCACCTTTTCAGACGACCTCAATGCTCACCGATTTAGAAAAAAACGCTATCCGCGACCATTACCAAAATATCGGCAAAAACCTGCCCGGTTTCCGTCCGCGCGCTTCGCAGCGGGAAATGATTGCGGCGGTTGCCAACGCTTTTTCGCGGACGTTGACGCGCGAAGAAGGCGGCGAGCCGCCCAAGCGCGAGGGCGAGAGCATTGCCGTTATCGAAGGGCCGACCGGCGTGGGCAAATCGCTTGCCTACCTGCTGGCGGGCGGCATTATGGCGCAGACGCGCGGCAAGCGGCTGATTGTGAGCAGCGCGACGGTTGCCTTGCAGGAGCAGCTGGTGGACCGCGACCTGCCGTTTCTGGTTGAAAAAAGCGGTTTGGAACTGACCTTCGCGCTTGCCAAAGGGCGCGGCCGCTATCTCTGCCCCTACAAACTCTACCAACTGACGCAAAGTAACGCCCAGCAAAACCTGCTCGGCTTCGAAGCCCCCGCCGTGTTGTGGGACAGCAAACCCAAGCCCGAAGAATTGAAACTGCTGCGCGACATCGCCGACGAATTTTCCGCCCGACGGTTCAACGGCGACCGCGACACTTGGCCGGAAAAAATCGACGACACCATTTGGATGAAGGTGAACAACGACAACTACGGCTGCCTCAAAGCCGCCTGCCCCAACCGCCCGGAATGCCCGTTTTACCTTGCCCGCGACACGCTGGAAACCGTCGATGTCGTCGTCACCAACCACGATTTGCTGATGGTCGACATCAGCATGGGCGGCGGTGTCATTTTGCCCGACCCTGAAAACAGCTTCTACTGCATCGACGAAGCGCACCACCTGCCCAAGAAAGCACTCAGCCAGTTTGCCGCCGAGCATTCGTGGAACCAAGCCGTGTGGGCGTTGGAAAAACTGCCGCAGGTTACCGGCAAAATCGCCGCGCTCACCGACAAAGGCGAGTTGGCGAACCTTGCCGACGAAGCCGCCGCCGCGCTGCTCGAAAGCCTGCACGAATGGCAGTTCCACCTCGCCGAAGAGCCGTCTTTGAGCTTGGGGTCGTCTGAAAACGACAGACGGACAAACAGCGAACCGACTTGGCTATGGGAAGACGGCAAAATCCCCGAAGGCCTCGAAACCACCGTTTCCAACACCGCCATCGCCGCCCGCAGCCTCTACAAACACATCAACAGCCTCAACGACGCCCTGTCCGCCGCCCGCCGCGACAAAGACCAAAACAGCGCGCAAATCGACCGCCTGAGTACCGAATTCGGCGTATTCCGCGCCCGTATCGAACAAATCACCGCTACATGGGACTTGCTCTCCACCGTCCCCCTCGAGGGCGAAGAACCACTGGCGAAATGGATAACCCGCCGCGCCGACGACAAAAACGACTACATTTTCAACGCCAGCCCCATCAGCAGCGCGTCCCATCTCGCCAACAGCCTGTGGCGGCGCGCGGCAGGCGCAGTGCTGACCTCCGCCACCCTGCAATCCTTGGGCAGCTTCAACCTGATCCTGCGCCAAACCGGACTGCAATGGCTGCCCGAAACCACCACCCTCGCCCTAGAAAGCCCGTTTGATTTCGACGCGCAAGGCGAACTCTACATCCCACCCGTACACGCCAGCCCCAAAGACCCCGCCGCGCACACCGCCGCCATCGTCGAATGGCTGCCCAAGCTCATTTCGCCCACCGAAGCCATCGGCACGCTCGTCCTGTTTTCCTCGCGCAAACAAATGCAGGATGTCGCCCTGCGCCTGCCCGAAGACTACCTGCCGCTCTTGCTCGTACAAGGCGAATTGCCCAAAGCCGTCCTCCTGCAAAAACACCACCAAGCCATAGAAGAAGGCAAAGCCAGCATCATCTTCGGACTCGACAGCTTCGCCGAAGGACTCGACCTGCCCGGCACCGCCTGCGTGCAAGTCATCATCGCCAAACTCCCCTTCGCCATGCCCGACAACCCTATCGAAAAAACCCAAAACCGCTGGATAGAACAGCGCGGCGGCAACCCCTTTATCGAAATCACCGTCCCCGAAGCCGGCATCAAACTCATCCAAGCCGTCGGCCGCCTCATCCGCACCGAACAAGACTACGGCCGCGTGACCATCCTCGACAACCGCGTCAAAACGCAGCGGTACGGCCAACAATTACTAGCCAGCCTGCCGCCGTTTAAAAGGATAGGTTGAAACCCATAAAAAGGTCGTCTGAAACCTGATTTCCAGTTTCAGACGACCTTTTTCAAACCCGTATCCGTCAATAAAGTTCTAACGGCACGTCCAGCAATGCCTGCGCGTTTTCAATCTGCGCGGCGCAGGCGTAAACCTGCGGCAGGACGTGGGCGCAATAGACGCGGGCGTTGTGTTGCTGGGCGGCGTAGAAACCGCTGCCGAAGCCGTCGGCATCTTCCACTTGGGCAGCTTCGGCGGCAAGGTAGGCGCGGGCGAGTCCGATGGCGCCGAGCGTCAGCCCCATTTGTTGCAGGTAGGCGTTGGACGCGGCGGCGGCGAGGGCGGGGCGGTCGGCGTATCCGACCATGCGGGCGATGCTTTGTTCCGCCTTTTCAATGGCTTGCGCCAGTTGCTGCGCGGCGGCGGGTTCGACTGCGGCGAGTTTGTCCGCCAGCTCTTTGCCTTCGGCGAGAAGCTTCAAGGGCAGCGCGCCGTTTTTGCCGGTGGTTTTGCGTCCCGCCAAATCGGCGGCCTGTATGCCGTTGGTGCCTTCGTAAATCGGCGTAATCCGCACGTCGCGCAGGTATTGCGCCACGCCGCTTTCTTCGACGTAACCCGCGCCGCCATAAATCTGGATGGCAAGGTTGGTCAGGACGACGCCGTTGTCGGTCGGCCAGGCTTTGACGATGGGAATCAGGAAATCCAGTTCGCGCTCCGCTTCTTTACGCAATACGTTGTCGGGGCAGGCGGCGGCAAAATCGGTCAGGGCGGCGGCGCGCAGATAGAGGGCGCGTTGGGCGGCGAGCGTTGCCTTTTGTATCAACAACATACGGCGCACGTCGGGATGGCGGATAATCGCTACGTCGTCTGAATCGTCCGCCTCGTCGCGTCCCTGTACGCGTTCTTTCGCATAGGCGAGCGCGTTTTGGTAGGCGCGTTCGGCGACGGCGTGGCCTTCGATGCCGACGTTCAGCCGCGCGGTTTTCATCATGGTAAACATATACGCCAAACCCTTGCCCGCCCTGCCGACTAGATAGCCTTCGGCGTTGTCGAACTCCATCGTACAGGTCGGGCTGGCGTGTATGCCGAGCTTGTGTTCGATACCGATGGCGCGCACGCCGTTGCGTCCGCCCAAGCTGCCGTCCGCATTCACCAAATATTTCGGCACGATAAACATCGACACGCCCTGCACGCCCGGCGCGGCATCGGGCAGGCGCGCGAGCACCAAATGGACGATGTTTTCCGTCATTTCCTGATCGCCCCAAGTGATGAAGATTTTCTGACCGCTGAGGGCATACGCGCCGTTTTCTTTCGGCACGGCGCGGGTGGCGATATGGTTCAAATCCGAACCCGCCTGCGGTTCGCTCAAATTCATCGTTCCCGCCCATTCGCCGCTGCACATTTTCGGCAGGTAGGTCTGTTTCTGCTCCTCGCTGCCGTGTTTGAACAGCGCGTCCACCGCACCCAGCGTCAGCATCGGCATCAGCGACAGGGCGAGGTTGGCGGCGCACCACATCTCTTCACACGCCGCCGACACGACCGCCGGCAGCCCCTGCCCGCCAAACTCCGCCGGCGCGCGCAAACCCGCCCAGCCCGCTTCGCAGAAATCATAGTAGGCACGCGCCAAATCGGGATGGGTGGTAATCAGGTCGTCTGAAAAACCCGCGCCGTGCAAATCGCCGGTGCGGTTGGTGTCCGCCCATTGCTCCGACGCAAACCGCGCCGCTTCGTCCAGCACCGCATCCACCGTTTCCGCATCCAAACCTTCCGCATGGGGCAGTTGCAGGATTTCGTCCAACCTGCCGTGCACGCGGATGCCGAAACGCAATTCGTTTACAGGGGCCGTGTAGCTCATGGAATCTCTCCGAAGTGAATGATTTGAAATGGATTTGGGATAAATTGGTATAGTTATACTAATCCTAAACCACAGGTTTGCAAAGCGCAGGTTTTCAGACGACCTTGGGTAAAATACAAACCTATCCTTCTATTTTTAAACAAATTATTTCAAATCGGGCGGCATGGGCAGAGCGCAGCAGGTTTGAGCGCGGTCAAAGTCGTCAAAGGTCGTCTGAAAAGGCGGTTTCAATGAAATGAGAAGGGGAGGGCAAGTTTTTCAGACGACCTTTTGTCCGTCTTTATCAACAAGAATCTGCTAAAATCGTCCGTTTCCCACTTCAACCTGACAGCAGCAATACATGAATATCTTTTACGAAGAGTCCGGCCAGTTCAAAGTCGCCGCCATCGTCCAAAAAAACGACGCCACTTACCAAGTCGATACCCAACACGGCAAGCGCACCAAAGTGAAGGCGAACAACGTCTTTGCCGAGTTTGACGGCGATATGGCGGCGTTTTTGGAGAACGCGCAAGCGCAGGCGGCGGACATTGACACCGATTTATTGTGGGAAGTATGCGGCGAAGAAGAATTTTCCGCCGAGGCGATTGCCGAAGAATATTACGGTCATGCGCCGACCAAAACCGAGCTGGCGGCGACTTTGATTGCGCTGTACGCCGCGCCGATGTATTTCTACAAAAAAGCCAAAGGCGTGTTCAAAGCCGCGCCCGAAGAAACTTTGAAACAGGCGCTTGCCGCCATCGAACGCAAAAAACAACAAGACGCGCAAATCGACGCTTGGGCGGAAGCATTGAAACGCGGCGAGATGCCGTCTGAAATCGCGGCGGATTTGAAAACCATCCTGCACGCGCCCGACAAGCAGTCGCTGACCTACAAAGCCTTTACCAAAGCCGCCGACGCGCTGAAAACCTCCGCCTACGAATTGGCGAAAAAAACAGGCGGCATTACGTCCATTCCCCAATATCTGCAAGACGGGTTTGAAATCAAATACTTCCCCAAAGGAACAGGTTTCCCCGACCTCCCTCTTCCGGAAATGCCCGACCTGCCCAAGGCCGACGTTACCGCCTTTTCCATCGACGACGAATCGACCACCGAAGTGGACGACGCCTTGAGCCTGACCGACTTGGGCAACGGCACGAAACGCGTCGGCATCCACATCGCCGCGCCGTCGCTTGCCGTTAAACCGGGCGACAAAATGGAAAAAAATATCATGGAACGCTTGAGCACGGTCTATTTTCCTGGCGGCAAAATCACCATGCTGCCCGAAAACTGGATTGCCGCGTTCAGCCTCGATGCGGGCGCGTACCGTCCTGCCGTCAGCATTTATTTTGATGTGGACAGCGAGTTCAACGTCGGCGAGCCGACCTGCAAAATCGAAGCCGTCAACATCGCTGAAAACCTGCGCATTCAAACCATCGAGCCGCATTTCAACGCTGAAACCGGCTTGGACGAAGCCGGCGAAATGATGTTCGCCCATCATCAAGACCTGATTTGGTTGCACCAATTCGCCGTCGCCCTGCAAAAAGCGCGCGGCAAATACGAACCCGACCGCGCGCCGCAATACGATTACAGCATTGAATTGGATGAAGAAGGCAAAGTCTCCGTCGTCCGCCGCGAACGCGGTTCGCCCATCGATATGTTGGTCAGCGAAATGATGATTTTGGCTAACAGCACTTGGGCGCAGATGCTCCATGACAACGACCTGCCCGGCCTCTTCCGCGTCCAACCCGCCGGAAAAGTGCGCATGAGCACCAAATCCGAGCCGCATATCGGCATGGGCGTACAGCATTACGGCTGGTTCACCTCGCCGCTGCGCCGCGCCGCCGACTACATCAACCAAAAACAACTCCTCAGCCTGATAGACGACACCGCCGAGCCGCTCTTCCAACAAAGCGATGCCGAACTCTTCGCCGCCCTGCGCGATTTCGACACTGCCTACGCCGCCTACGCCGATTTCCAACGGCAGATGGAAGCCTACTGGAGCCTCGTGTACCTGCAACAGCAAGGCAAAACCGAGCTGACCGCGACCATCCTCAAAGAAGACCTTGTCCGCATCGAAGGCCTGCCGCTGGTAACCCGCGCCACCGGCATCCCGTTCGACGCGCTGCCCAAATCGCAAGTCCTGCTCAAAATCACCGAGCTTGATCCCGAAAAGCAGTTTATCGCGCTGAATTATGTGAAAGCCGTTGCCCCTGCGGTTGCGTAAGTTTGCCGTTATGAAAAAAGGTCGTCTGAAAAACCTGTTTTACAAGTTTTCAGACGACGTTTTTTTATTTCACAAAGACAATTCCGATTGCCTACCCTATCTCAACAATTCATCCGTTATCCGTTGCAAAAATTCGATGCGTTCGGGTTTGGCTTCGCCTGCTTCGGCGGCGGCTTTGACGGCGCAGCCGGGTTCGGCGCGGTGGGTGCAGTTGTGGAAGCGGCATTGCCCGACGAGGTGGCGCAGGTCGGGGAAGTATTGCAGCAGGTCGGCGGCTTGGAGGTGGTGCAGGCCGAATTCTTGCAAACCGGGTGAGTCGATTAATTGGGTTGCTTCGTTTAAATCGTAGAGCTGGGCGTGGGTGGTGGTGTGTTTGCCGGAATCGAGCGCGGTGGAGATGTCGCCGGTGCGGGCGGTTTGGTTGCCTAAGAGGGCGTTGGTCAGGGTGGATTTGCCCATGCCGCTTTGTCCGAGCAGGATGTTGGTATGCCCTTGTAGGACGGGACGCAGGATGTCGGCGTTTTCCAGCGCGCGGGTTTCGATGACGGGATAACCGAGCGTTTCGTAGAATTTGAGTTTTTCGCGCCAGAGGGCGGTTTCGGGCAGATCGGCTTTGTTCAGGACGATGACGGCTTGGATGCCCGCGGCTTCGGCGGCAAGGAGGGCGCGTTGCAGCAGGGCTTCGCTGGGCGAGGGAACGGCGGCGGTAACGATAAGGAGCTGGCTGACGTTGGCGGCGATGAGCTTGGTTTTCCAAGCGTCTTGGCGGTAGAGCAGGCTTTCGCGCGGCAGGTAGTCTTCGATGACGGCTTGTTCGGCGTTGATGTTTTGGATATGCACGCGGTCGCCGCAGGCGAAATCCACCCGCTTTTTGCGCGTGCTGGCTTCATAGGTTTTGCCGTCGGGCGTGCGCACGATGTAGCGGCGGCCGTAGCTGGTGATGATTTGGGCGGTATCGGTCATGAACGGTTGGGTCGGGTGGAGTGGATAAAGGGAATATTCGCAGCGGCGTGGTAGCCTTGCGGCGAAGAGAAAAGATATTGTACCGAAATAGGCAGGGGTCGTCTGAAACGATTCTATAGTGGATTAACTGGAAACCGATACGGCGTTGCCGCTTGTCTTGATTTCAACGCAACCCGCGAGATTCGGAAGGTTTTCAGACGACCTCTCAGCCCATCACAATCCGAGCGACCACGCGTTGACGCCTTCAGAAAAATCTTCCAAGCGGTTTTCGTAGTGCGCGAAGATTTCTTCGATGATTTCGTCTTCACCATCAATCAGTCGGATTAAATCCATATCGGCTTCCGAAATCAGCCCGCGCCCGAGCAGCTCTTTGCGTATCCAGTCCAACAAGCCCGACCAGAAATCCTTGCCCACCAAGATAATCGGACGGTCGGGCGTTTTGCCCGTCTGCACCAGCGTCAGGCTTTCAAACAATTCGTCCAGCGTGCCGAAGCCGCCGGGCATGACGACATACGCGACCGCGTGTTTCACAAACATCACTTTGCGCGGGAAGAAGTGTTGGAATTTAATGGACAAATCCTGATACGGATTGGCTTTTTGTTCGTGCGGCAACACGATATTCAGCCCCACCGCCGGACTTGCGCCCGCAAACGCGCCTTTGTTCGCCGCTTCCATAATCCCCGGCCCGCCGCCCGAAATGACGGAAAAACCGGCATCCGAGAGCTTGCGCGCCAGCCGCAGCGTAAATTCGTAGTCGGGATGGTTTTCCGGCGTGCGCGCGCTGCCGTAAATGCTGACCGCAGGCTGAATCGCCCGCAGCTCCTCGCCCGCTTCGACAAATTCCGAAATAATCTTCAAAACATGATACGACTCCCGCGCCTGAATCTCGCGGCGCGCCTCATCGGTCAGCATAGGCTTGGGCAGTTTTTTGAGCAGGCTCACGGTTTTTTCCTTCATCTTGTTGAATCCCCACATTGTAACCGACAGAACCCGAGGTCGTCTGAAAACGCAAACATGAACGGCAGTAAGTGTTCCTTATTTGAACCGAATCATGCGTTCCAGCCCGTCAACCCGCGCGAAAGGGACAAGATTGCCGTTGCAGCCGCGGCCGCTTGCGTTACAATTCCCCATTTCCGCCCATAGCCCGCCATGCTCGACATCCTCTACCGCGACAGCCGCACCATCGCCGTCAACAAACCCGCCGGAATGCTCGTCCACCGAAGCTGGCTCGACCGCCACGAAACACAGTTCGTCATGCAAACCCTGCGCGACCAAATCGGACAACACGTCTATCCCGCCCACCGCCTCGACCGCCCCACATCCGGCGTCCTCCTGTTTGCCCTCGACCCCGAAGCCGCCCGCCTGCTGACGCAGCAGTTTGAACAAAAAACCACACGCAAAACCTACTGGGCAATCGTGCGCGGATATTTGCCCGACGACGGACTCATCGACTACCCCCTCAAATATCAGCCCGACAAAATCGCCGAATCCCAAACCGAAGCCACCCTCCAAGACGCTCAAACCCGATACCGCTGCCTTGCGCGCACCGAATTGCCCTTCCAATCCGCCGCCCGCTACCCGACCTCACGCTACTCGTGGGCAGAACTCATCCCGCACACAGGCCGCAAACACCAACTGCGCCGCCACATGAAACACATCTTCCACCCCATCGTCGGCGACACCAATTATGGCGACCTGCGCCAAAACCACGCCACCGCCGCCCACCTCGGCCCCACCCGCCTCATGCTCCACGCCCGCAGCCTGTCATTCCAAAGCATCGAAAACGGCGAAACCCTGACCGTCTGCGCCGATACCGACGAGAGCTGGCGAATTTGGCTGGATGCATTTAAAGCGTAAGCAAAAGGTCGTGCCAACAGGTGGGTTGATAATGTTGCAAAGCCGGACACGGGTTTCAGACGACCTTTATTCATCAAAACACGCTTTGAGATAACCGAACCCCGTAGCGTGGGCTTTGCCCGCGGGATTTTCCGTCCGTCAGTCTGAATTGGGTGTGTGTACTTGTATTTATTTTGTGGGTATAGCTGAATTACTTTATTTTCGGTATGCAACTTACCGGTCGTCGTCATTCCCGCGCAGGCGGGAATCCATTTTTGAAATTCAGAAACTGTTTTTCAAATCAAGGCTTCTCAGATTTTACGATGGATTCCCGCCTGCGCGGGAATGACGGCTGGTGGCGGGTTCTGTATCAAAAACTAAGCCCGTAGCGTGGGTTTTACCCACGGAATGAATAGAAATGATTGGATTCTGATGTTCGGGCTGAAAGTCGCGGGCAAAGCCCACGCTACTCTTAAATATGACGAAAGGTCGTCTGAAAGACCTGAATCTTGGTTTTCAGACGACCTTTTGTTTCGATTCAATCTCAAATCATCAAGGCTGCATCAAATCCGTTTCGCTAATTCTTCTGCCTTGCCGATGTACAGCGCGGGGGTCAGGGCGAGCAGTTGGGATTTGGCTTCGGCGGGGATTTCCAGCGATTCGATGAAGACTTTCAGCACTTCGGGCGTGATGCCGCCTTTGCCGCGCGTCAGGTCTTTCAGTTTTTCGTAAGGATTGGCGACACCGTGGCGGCGCATAACGGTTTGAATCGGCTCGGCGAGCAGCTCCCAAGTGGCATCCAAATCGGCGGCCAGCGCGGCGGGATTAGGTTCGAGCTTGTTCAGGCCGCGCAGGTGGGCGGCGAAGCCTAATACGGCATAGCCTACGCCTACGCCCATATTGCGCAGGACGGTGCTGTCGGTCAGGTCGCGCTGCCAGCGGGAAACGGGCAGTTTTTCGGATAAGAAGCCCAATACGGCGTTGGCCATGCCGAGGTTGCCCTCGGAGTTTTCAAAGTCGATGGGGTTGACTTTGTGCGGCATGGTGGAAGAGCCGACTTCGCCCGCTTTGACTTTTTGTTTGAAGTAACCCAATGAAATATAACCCCAAACGTCGCGGTTGAAGTCGATCAGGATGGTGTTGATGCGGCTGAGGGTTTGGAAGAATTCAGCCATGTAGTCGTGCGGCTCGATTTGGATGGTGTAGGGGTTGAAGGTCAGGCCGAGGCTGATTTCGACGAAGTTGCGGCAGTGGGTTTCCCAATCGACGTCGGGATAGGCGACCATGTGGGCGTTGTAGTTGCCGACCGCGCCGTTGATTTTGCCGAGGAATTCTTGCGCCTGAAGGTTTTTGAACTGGCGTTGCAGGCGGTACACGATGTTGGCGGTTTCTTTGCCCAAGGTGGTCGGCGTGGCGGGTTGCCCGTGGGTGCGGCTCATCATGGGGACGGCGGCAAGGTCGTGCGCCATGCCGGTGAGTTTTTCGATGATTTCGGCAAGTTTCGGCAGGATGACGGTTTCGCGCGCTTCTTGCAGCATCAGGGCGTGGGACAGGTTGTTGATGTCTTCGCTGGTGCAGGCGAAGTGGATGAACTCGCTGGCGGCGGCGACTTCGGGTACGCCGGCGAAGCGTTCTTTAAGCCAGTATTCGATGGCTTTGACATCATGATTGGTGGTCGCTTCGATGGCTTTGACGGCGGCTGCGTCTTCCAATGAAAAGTTTTCGATGACTTTGTCGATTTCGGCAAGCGTGAAATCGCTGAAGGCGGGGATTTCGGTGATTTTCGGTTCGGCGGCGAGGGCTTTGAGCCAGCTCAATTCGACTTTGACGCGCGCCCTCATCAGGCCGTATTCGGAGAAAATCGGACGCAATGCTTCAACGGATTTGGCGTAGCGGCCGTCTAGGGGGGAAAGTGCAGCGATAGGGTTGATCATGTCGGAGTCCTGTTGGTAGGTCGGTCAAACGGTTAAATCAAACAGTCAAATTGTTTGCAATTATACATGATTTAACGATATACATTCGGGTCGTCTGAAACTACAACCTGCCCTTCAAAGCGTTTTTGACAAACGCCGCCGACTCGCGCAATACCGTGAAACCATAGCCGCCGTAAGGCTCGGAACAAAACGGCGCGGCATACACCTGAATATCGTGCCCCTGCCACTGCCTGTCCGCCATCATCCGCGCCCGTGCCAAATGAAAACCGGCGCTGACAATGACGACGCGCGGGCTGTTTTCGATAAATTTTCGGCTGAACACGATGTTTTCAAACGTATTGCCCGCTTCCTGTTCCTGAATAATGTCTGCCTTCGATACACCCATTTTCTCCGCAATCATCTGCATATTGCCCGCAGAGGACTGTAAATCACGGCTGACTCCGCCCGTCATCACCAGCTTTTTCACCTTGCGGGCACGATACAGCTCGACAGCCGCTTCAACGCGCGCCACCAAACAAGGATTCAGACGACCTTTTTCATAAGCACGGGTCGAAAGCACAACCGCAGCATCCGCCGGACGCACCGTATCCGCATCCAACCGCGACACCTGAAAATCGCGCCACATGATCCACAGCGGCAAAAGCGCGGCGGTAAAGAATAAAACCAATATAAAAACGAGGGTTTTTTTGAGCATCCGAATCCTAAAATGATGAAAGTAGTTGGAACGCGGCTGTACGGGCAGGTTCCGATTATTCCTTAATTTTACGAAATTCATACATCAAAAGGTCGTCTGAAAACAGGATTTTCAGACGACCTTTTATTTAGGTTTAGGTTATCTTTCTGTCGTAGCGGAAAGCTTGTGTGGCGTAAGAGGGTAGGGATGCATGTTGGAAACCTATATCTGATTCAAAAGTCCGACCTGCCTAAATTGCACAGTATATCGGTTTAAAATAGAAATCGCTCATGGCGTCATTCCCGCGCAGGCGGGAATCCAGAAGTTT
>NZ_KV814919.1:47831-53134 GCF_001814135.1 Neisseria sp. HMSC067H09
GTCATTCCCGCGCAGGCGGGAATCCAGAAGTTTGGCATTACGGCAACCTCCAAACATTTCTGAAAACTGAATGTCTGGATTCCTGCCTGCGCGGGAATGACGGTATGGGTATATGAATTCGATTTAATAGTATAGAAAAAAGGTCGTCTGAAATTTCAGACGACCTTTTTGACGTTTGGCGAAACACCGAGTTTTCAGTCTTTGCGGCGGCTGCCTAAGTCGGCGGCGGCGGTAAAGAGTACGTCGGTGGAGGAGTTGAGGGCGGTTTCGGCGGAGTCTTGGATAACGCCGATAATCATACCGACGCCGACGACGCGCATGGCGAAGTCGTTGTCTATGCCCAAGAGGCTGCAGGCGACGGGAATCAGCAGCAGCGAGCCGCCGGCAACGCCGGATGCGCCGCATGCGCCGACGGTGGCGACGAGGCTCAGGAGCAGGGCGGTGGGGTAATCGACGACGATGCCTTTGGTGTGGGCGGCCGCCATGGCTAAGACGGTGATGGTAATCGCCGCGCCTGCCATGTTGATGGTTGCGCCCAGCGGGATGGAGACGGAGTAGGTGTCTTCATGCAAGCCGAGTTTTTTCGCCAATGCCATGTTGACGGGGATGTTGGCGGCGGAGGAGCGGGTGAAGAAGGCGTAGAGTCCGCTTTCGCGCAGGCAGGTGAAGACCAGTCCGTAGGGGTTTTTGCGGGTTTGCGACCAGACGATGAGTGGGTTCACGACGAAGGCGATAAATGCCATGCTGCCGAGCAGGACTGCCAGCAGGCGTCCGTAGCTGAGGAAGGCGGCAAAGCCGGTTTCGGCGACGGTTTGGGAGACCAGTCCGAAAATGCCCAAGGGGGCGAAACGGATAACCCATTGCACGACGGTGGTCACGGCGTCGGAGAGGTCGGAGACGACTTGGCGGGTGGTGTCGGAGCCGTGGTGGCGCAATGCGGAACCTAAAACCAACGCCCATGCGAGAATGCCGATATAGTTGGCTTGCGCGATGGCGTTAATCGGGTTGGACACGAGCTTCATCAAAAGCTCTTTGAGGACTTGGATGATGCCGGAGGGCGGGGCGAGGGTGGAAGTAGCTACGTCTTTAAACACCAGCGCGGTCGGGAATGCCATACTGGCGGCAACGGCGACGGCGGCTGCGGCAAATGTGCCGACGAGATACAGAATAATGATGGGTTTGATTTTGGCTTCGCCGCCTTTGCGGTATTGCACCAGCGCGGCGGTCACTAAGACGAACACCAATACGGGGGCGACGGCTTTCAATGCGCCGACGAACAATTCGCCGAGCAGCCCTGCGCCCAAACCTGCTTTCGGGGAAATGGAGCCGACCAAGACGCCCAACATCAAACCGATGATGATTTGCGGGACAAGTCCGATACGGTTGACTGCGTTCAGCAGTGGATTACCACTTGCCATGATACGTCCTCTTACTTTATGTGTTAAGAAACGTTGCATTTTAAAAGAAAATATCAATTATTGCGCAGGTTTACATATCAAATCGATTGTTGTGGCGAAAAATGCTTGATTTTTTAGAGAATTGGGCAGTTTGTGCTGTATTTTTCGGATTGGAGGGAGTTAATGTGTTTTGCTTCTGTCGCACAGAGACAGGTGCATCCGCCTTTTCAGACGACCCCTCCGTCTCGGGCGGGTTTTAAACCCGATTGAAAATAATGGTAGAATTTAGAACCCTTCTGCCGTTGAAACATTTTTTTGCCATGACCAGACTGACTTCGCCCATCCTGATTGCCTCACTCGCCCTTGCCTACGGACACGCAGCCGCAGCAGACCTGCCGCGTGCCGAAGACTACGAACCGATTCCCGGCTTCAAGCAGGGCGGGCAATCCGAGCAGGCTGCCAAAGCAGGCAAACTGACGCCCAAGTTTCCCGTCAAAATCGAAACCAAAAACAGCGAAGTCAAATCCATGCTCGAAGAATACCTGCCGCTGATTACCCAGCAGCAGGACGAAGAGTTGGACAAAGAGCAGGTCGGCTTCCTCGCCGAAGAAACGCCCGACAACGTCAAAACCATGCTCAAAACCAAAGGCTATTTCAACGGCAGCGTCAACGTCCAAGACAACGGTTCGAGCTACACCGTCGCCGTCAATCCCGGTCCGCGCACCAAAATCGACAACGTCAGCGTCGCCATCCTCGGCGACATCCTGTCAGACAACAACCTTGCCGAGTATTACCAAAAAGCCATGGCAAACTGGCAGCAGCCCGTTGGCGAATACTTTGACCAAGACGGCTGGAGCGGCAGCAAAACCTCCGTCCTCAGCGCAGTAACCCGCAAAAAATACCCGCTTGCCAAACTCAGCAACAGCCAAGCCACCGTCAATCCCAACAACAACACCGCCGATCTGAACGTGATCGTCGAAAGCAACCGCCCCATTTACTTCGGCGACTTTGAAATCACCGGTACCCGCCGCTATCCCGACAACGTCGTCGCCGGCCTGGCACGCTTCAAACCCGGTGCGCCCTACGATCTCGACCTCTTGCTCGACTTCCAACAAGCGCTCGAACAAAACGGACATTACTCCGGTGCATCCGTTCAAGCCGACTTCGACCGCCTCCAAGGCGACCGCGTCCCCGTCAAAGTCAACGTCACCGAAGTCAAACGCCACAAACTCGAAACCGGTATCCGCTACGACTCCGAATACGGCCTCGGCGGACGTATCGGTTACGACTACTACAACCTCTTCAACAAAGGCTACATCGGCTCCGTCGTTTGGGACATGGACAAATACGAAACCACCCTCGCCGCCGGTATCAGCCAGCCGCGCAACAGCGAAGGCAAATATTGGACGACCAACACGTCCTACAATCGCTCGACCACCCAAAACCTTGAAAAACGCGCCCTGACCAGCGGTATTTGGCGCGTGCGCGACCGCAACGGCATCGAATCGCGCCTCGGTATCGAATTCATTACCGAGGACCGCAAAGTGCCCGATACCAATTACGACCTCGGCCGCAGCCACGCCACCATGCTGACCGCCTCGTGGAAACGCCAAAACATCGAAACCGAGCTGCGTCCCGAAAACGGCTACTACCTCGACGGCAAAATCGGCGCAACGCTGGGCAACTTCCTGTCCTCCACCACCATGGCGCGCGCCACCGCCCGCGCAGGCTATTTCTACACGCCCGAAAACAAAAAACTCGGCACCTTCATCGTCCGCGGGCAGGCAGGTTACGTTTACGCCCGCGAAGGCGAAGACGTACCTTCCAGCCTCATGTTCCGCACCGGCGGCGCCTCTTCCGTACGCGGTTACGAACTCGACAGCATCGGTCTGGCAGGTCCGAACAATTCCGTCCTCCCCGATAGGGCATTACTGGTCGGCAGCCTCGAATACCAATTCCCGATTACCAAAAGCGTATCCGGCGCCGTCTTCCACGATGTCGGCGACGCCGCAGGCAACTTCAAACGCATGAGCATGAAACACGGTACCGGCCTCGGCGTGCGCTGGTTCAGCCCCGTCGCCCCGTTCTCCTTCGACGTCGCCTACGGACACCAAGACAAAAAACTCCGTTGGCACATCAGCTTGGGCACACGGTTTTAAGGTCGTCTGAAAATATAGACAGGCTTGCCGCAAAACCCATAATATCCAAAATTTTTACCATTTTTGGACCATAAATAAAAATCATGAATTTCGATCTTGAAAACCTCTCTTCATTCTCAGGCTGGGAGCGTCTCGTTGAAACCGGCATGGCATTCGGTACCAACCTCGTTGCCGCGCTGGCGATTTTCTTTGTCGGCAGATGGATAGCCGCCCGCCTCGTTATCCTGATGAAAGCTGCGCTGACCCGTGCCAAAGTGGACAGAACGCTCGTCAGCTTCCTCGGCAATGTGGCTAACGTCGGTCTGTTAATCCTGATCATCATTGCCGCGCTGGGCAAGTTGGGCATTCCGACCACGTCGGTTACCGCCTTAATCGGCGGCGCGGGTTTGGCGGTGGCTTTGTCGCTGAAAGACCAACTGTCGAACTTTGCCGCCGGCGCGCTGATTATTCTGTTCCGTCCGTTTAAAGTCGGCGACTACATCAAAGTCAACGGCTTCGAAGGCTTTGTTAGCGAAATTAAAATGGTGCAGACCGCGCTGAGTACGCCGGATAACGAAGAAGTCATCCTGCCCAACAGCGTCGTCATGAGCAACAGTATCGTGAATCGTTCTTCCATGCCGCTGTGCCGCGTGCAGGTGGTGGTCGGCGTCGATTACGCCTGTGATTTGAAGGCCGCCAAAGCCGCCGTTTTGAAAGCCGCCACCGAGCATCCTTTGTGCGTACAGACCCAAGGCAAAGAGGCAGTAACATATATTACCAACTTGGCCGACAGTGCCATCGAAATCACGCTTTGGGCGTGGACGAACGAAGCCGATTTGGGCGCGTTCCGCTTCGGGCTGAACGAGCAGGTAGTGGAAAACCTGCGTGCCGCCAATATCAATATTCCTTTCCCGCAGCGAGACGTGCATATCATCCAGCAGCAGGGGTAAGGGTAAGTTTCGGGTTGGAGAATCCGACCTGCTGAAACCGTAGGCATACGGTGTTTGAAACCCAAAGCCCATCTGAGGTCGTCTGAAAACCTGTCTTATGGTTTTCAGACGACCTTTTTATATTCTTTCCGTTTCCTGTATTATTCATATTGATTTAAACACTCTTTCTTGAAAGTTCAAAAATAATGTCGCTCACTTTAAAATCTGTTCTGACCGCCGGTTTGCTCCTTCTTGGATTCCAAGCCGCTGCCCAAGATATTCCGCAAGCGTTTCAAGGCAAATGGGCCGGGCATTATGAAGGGAAGGTATCGCCCAAACATATAAGGGCTTTATGTGCCATGGGTTATGATGAAAACGCTGCTATGGATAATGTCTATGTGTCGGAAGATAGCGGCTTTTATATTGAAATAGGTAAAAAATCAATTGAATTAAATGGTTGGGAATGGGGTGCGAAATATACGAAACTGAATTATCGAATTTATTCGCCCGATAAAATCGCAGGTACGGCACTCGTTCGGGAAGAGGAGCCGGAGCAAGGTACGCAGATTTATAACGATAATTTTGAGTTTTCGTTAAACCGAGGCGTGCTGACGCAAAGATTCCGTGATTTTTCAACGGACGGCTCAGGCAAAAAAGTTTGGCGGACGCGTACGCTGATGCGTTGCAAATAATGCTGGGCAAACCGTAGCCGGTCGCAAGTTGGAGGCTTGTATCCGACAACAGCCACTGTCATCTCAAAAGCTGTCGGATTTGAGAACCCGACCTACGGCAAAAACCGTAGCAGGAGAGAATAGAAACCCGTAGCGTGGGCTTTGCCC
>NZ_KV814919.1:53234-97006 GCF_001814135.1 Neisseria sp. HMSC067H09
GACTACTGACGGTATTGAATGATTACTTTGCCGAAAACGGTATCCGAACGGCTTGATTTGAGTTTTGGTATTTTTACCCGACGGGGTCAAAAATACAGTTGCTGCTGAAACTACCAAACCGAAACCCATCCGAGGTCGTCTGAAAACCTGTCTTATGGTTTTCAGACGACCTTTATTGTTCCCGCCGACAGGCATACAATCAAAAGTGCAGTACCTTTCATTGATTCAATACAAGGAGACAGTTATGCGCGGCATAAAATCAGTTGCATTGTTGTGTACTTTGGCATTGGGTGCGCCGGCGTTTTCGGCGGGTTTGGCCAAAACGCTACCGGGCGATTTGACGACGGCTCAGGCGCAGGCGGTGGTGCAGGCTTCGATGAAAAAGGCGCGTGAAATCAAGGTGCCGATGAATATCGCGGTCATGGACGCAGGCGGTAATTTGAAGGCGTTTGCGCGTATGGACGATGCGTTTATCGGCAGTATCGATATTGCGCAGAAAAAGGCGAAAACGGCACGCTATTTCAATATGTCCACCCGCGATTTGGGCAAGGCTTCGCAGCCGGGCGGCGAGCTTTACGGTATTGAGGTGACCAACGACGGTTTGGTGATTTTTCCCGGCGGTGTGCTGCTGGTGGATAAAAACGGCGTTATCGTCGGCAGTGTCGGCGTGAGCGGCGGCTCGGTCGATGAAGACGAAAGCGTTGCGAAAGCAGGTGCGGCGGTCTTGTCGGGCAGGTAAGCCGCAGCTTGAGGCAACCCGGCGCGTTTCTTTTCATTGATTTGCGTTGGGTTGTTGAAATACGAAGAGGTCGTCTGAAAATGCGGGTCTAAACTCCCGCAGTCTTTTCAGACGACCTTTTTGCATTTGTTGACATTTTTACCGCTTCGGGCATGACGTTCGGGCATATGGGGTCGTCTGAAACCTGAAATGCTGTCTTTCCCAAGCACAATTCGCTGCAATGGGATATGATTATCCTTTTTCAGACGACCTGTCCTGATATGGGGTCGTCTGAAAAGCCGATTCCGTCGGGTGCGGCGGAGTCCTGAGAAGCCGTTAAGTCATACAAGAAAGCCAAGATGTCCGAAACAGCAGTCCAAGAAGCCCAAGAAACGCCAAACAGTGTGCCTACGCCGTCTGAAACACAACCCACCCCGCCCAAGCGCAAGAGACGCTGGTTGCGGGGTCTGTTGCTGACGTTGGTTGTGCTGGTGTGCGCGCTGGCGGGCTTTATCGGCTGGCTGGTGGGGACGGAATCGGGTTTGCGTTTCGGTTTGTACAAGATTCCGTCCTGGTTTGGCGTGAAGATTGCTTCGGAAACGCTGGAAGGTACGCTGGTTAAGGGTTTTCACGGCGATAAATGGATGATTGAAACGGATGGGGCGGATGTGAAAATCAGCGCGTTCCGTTTTGATTGGAAGCCGTCCGAGCTGTTTCAGCGCAGCCTGCACATTACTGAAATTGTGGCGGGCGACATTGCGGTCGTGCCGAAGCCGACGCCGCCGAAAGAGAAAAAGCCGTCCAAAGGGCTGCCTGAGAGCATTGATTTGCCTGTGTTGGTGTTTATCGACCGTTTTGAGACGGGCAGGCTCAGTGTGGGCAAAAATTTTGACAAGCAGACGGCCTATCTCGACCATCTGAATGCGGCATACCATTACGATCAGAAAGAACACCGCTTGGATTTGAAAACCCTCGATACGCCGTGGAGCAATTCGACGGGTTCGGCGGTGGTCGAGCTGGAGAAGCCTTTTGCGCTCAATACGACGATTCAGACGAAGGGCGAGCTGGAAGGCGAAACGATAGAGGGTAAGGCGCGTCTGTGGGGCAGCTTGCAGGACGTGCAGACTGAAATCCTGCTGGACGGCGACGATGTGCATTTGTCGGCGAAATCTACGGTGCATCCGTTTGCTGCTTCGTTGGACAAGATGATCGGCGAGGTGCTGATCAAGGGTTTCAACATCAATCCGACCGCTTTCCTGCCGTCGCTGCCTAAGGCAAACCTGACGTTTGACGCGACTGTCGTGCCTTCGTTTACGCACGGTATCGCGCTGGACGGCTCGCTCGACTTGGAAAACAAGGCGGCGGGTTTTGCCGATGACAAAGCCATTCCGGTACGCAATATTTTAGCGGACTTCACCATCAACGACAACGGCGTGGTAACCGTCCAAGAGTCTGAAATCGGGCTGTTGGAGGAAGGTTCGTTCAATGTCGCCGGTACGGTCGATACGGTGAAAAACGCGCTGGCGCTCAAGATTAATGTGAACAACCTGGTTTCAGACGACCTCGTCCGCACCAATGTTGCCGGTCAGTGGAACGGGTTTATCAGTGTCAAAGGCGAAACTTCATCGCCCGCTGTGGACTGGAATCTTGAAAGCAGCAACGCGCAACTTTCCGGACTGCTGTCCTTCGCCACCGACAGACAACTCGGTCAACGCACCCTCAAACTCGACCGCGTCCGCGTCGCTCCGCAAAACGGCGGCGAACTGACGGCGCAAGGTTCGCTCGAACTCTTCAAAGACCGCCTGCTCAAGCTCGATGTTTCCAGCAAGGCGTTCAATCCGTCCCGCCTAGACTCAAAACTGCCCGCAGGCAGCGTCAACGGCACCATCAATCTTTCAGGCGAACTGGCGAAAGAAAAATTCGCCGGCAAAATGCAGTTTGCGCCGAGTACGTTAAACAACGTCCCCCTCAGCGGCAAAGCTGACGTCGTTTACGAATCCGGACACCTCCCACGCGCGCTGACCGACCTGCGTTTGGGCAACAATATCGTCAAAACCAACGGCAGCTTCGGCAAAAAAGGCGACCGCCTCAACATCGACATCACCGCTCCCGACCTTTCCCGTTTCGGTTTCGGACTGGGCGGGCTGCTCAATACGCGCGGCTATATTTCAGGCGACCTCAAAGGCGGGCTGAAAACCTACGAAGCCGACCTCTCCGGCGAAGCGCGCGCCCTGCGTGTCGGCGAAGCCGTCAACATCCGCATGCTTGATTTCAAACTCAAAGGCACGCCCGACATCAACCGTCCGCTTGCCGCCGACATCAAAGGCAGCCACATCGCCCTTTCCGGCGGCGCGACCATCATCGATGCGGTCGACCTGTCCCTCAACGGCATGGGCGCACAACACCGCATACACGGCAGCAGCAGCATGGCGTTGGACGGCAAGCCTTACAAACTCGAAGTCAATGCGGCGGGCGGTCTGAACAAAGACTTCAATCAATGGAAAGGCAGCGTGGACACGCTCGACATCGGCGGCGCGTTCAACCTCAAACTGCAAAACCGCATGAACCTCGAAGCAGGCGCGGAGCGCGTTTCCATGAGCGCGGCGCGCTGGAGCGTGATGGGCGGCAGCCTCAACCTGCAAAACTTCGTTTGGGACAAAAAAACCGGCATCACCAGCAAAGGCAACGCGCAAAGCCTGCACATCACCGAGCTGCAAAACTTCGTCAAAATCCCCGTCGAACACAACTTGGTACTCGGCGGCGATTGGGATTTGGCGTACAGTCAAAACGCCCGCGGCTACCTCAACATCAACCGCCAAAGCGGCGACATCATCCTGCCGAACAAAGACCCGAAAAAACAAATGCCCTTGGGTTTGAGCGCGCTCGCCCTGCGCACCCGTTTCCAAAATGGCCGCATCGACAGCACGCTTGAAGGCAATACCCGCTTCGGCAGCGTCAACGCCGATTTGGGCATCAGCCAGCAGTTCGGCAACAAAATCGCCAACGCGCCGGTCAGCGGCAAAATCAACCTCAACCTCCCCGACTTGGGCGCAATCAAAACCTTCCTGCCCGCTACCGCGCAAGGCATTACAGGTCGTCTGAACGCCTCCGCCACCATAGGCGGGCGCGTCGGTTCGCCCACCATCGCCGCCATCCTGAACGGCACCAGCAACTACGGTACAGCCGAAGGTACGGTCAACATCGGACAGGGCGCCAGCATGGACACCGCGCCTTTGAGCGGCAAACTCAACCTCAACGTCGCCGACCTCGAAGTCTTCCGCAACTTCCTGCCCGTCGGACAAACCGTCAAAGGTCGTCTGAATGCCGCCGTCAGCCTTGGCGGACGCGTCAGCGATCCCCAGCTTTCCGGTACGCTCAACGGCGAAAACCTCTACTACCGCAACCAAACCCAAGGCCTCATCCTCGACAACGGCGTTTTACGTTCCCATTTGCAGGGACAACGCTGGATTATCGACAGCCTCAAGTTCCACAAAGGCGGTACGCTCGAGCTGAAAGGCTCCGTCAACCTTGCCAACGCCGATCCGGATGTTGACGTAGATGTCGTCTTCGACAAATACGACACCCTCTCCCGTCCGAACCGCCGCCTGCGCCTCTCCGGCAGTGCGAAAGTGCAATACAACCAGCAAAAAGGCGTGTTCCTCAACGGTACGTTAAACAGCGACTACGGTATGTTCGGTTCGCAAAAATCCTCCATGCCCTCGTTGGACGACGATGTCGTCGTGTTGGGCGAAGAGAAAAAACAAACCGCCGCCGTGACGCCTATCAACCTCAACCTGACGCTCAACCTCAACGACAATATCCGTTTCGTCGGTTATGGCGCAGACATCACCATAGGCGGCAGGCTGACCATCACTTCCCGCCCGGGCGAAGCCATCCAAGGCGTCGGTACGGTGAAAGTCGTCAAAGGCCGCTACAAAGCCTACGGTCAAGACCTCGACATCACTAAAGGTACGGTTTCTTTCGTCGGCCCGCTCAACAATCCCAACCTGAACATCCGCGCCGAACGCCGTCTTTCCCCCGTCGGTGCGGGCGTCGAAGTCCTCGGCAGCCTCTCCAATCCGCGCGTGACCCTCGTTGCCAAAGAGGCGATGAGCGAAAAAGACAAGCTCTCTTGGCTCATCCTCAACCGCGCCAGCAGCGGCAGCGACGGCGACAATGCCGCCCTTTCCGCAGCGGCAGGCGCGCTCCTTGCCGGACAAGTCAACGACAGGCTCGGACTGGTGGACGATTTGGGCATCACCAGCCAACGCAGCCGCAACGCCCAAACCGGCGAACTCAACCCTGCCGAACAAGTGCTGACCGTCGGCAAACAGATTACCAACAACCTCTACGCAGGTTACGAATACGGTATTTCCAGTGCCGAGCAGTCCGTCAAACTCGTGTACCAGCTCACCCGCGCCATCCAAGCCGTCGCCCGCGTCGGCAGCCGTTCATACGGCGGCGAGTTGAAATACACCATCCGTTTCGACAGGCTCTTCCGTTCGGATTACGAAAACGACCGAAAAATCGAAGAAGCGGAAAAACAAAAAGCCGTGCAAACGCAATAACGCCGACGGAAAGGAAAAGGTCGTCTGAAAACCACACTTTAGGGTTTTCAGACGACCTGCTTTATATTTTTAAGTCTGCCTGCTTATTATCAAGCCAAATCAAGCTGCTTTTCCAAATTTTCCACCAACTGGTCATCCAGTTTCAAGGCTTGCGACAACCGGCTTAAGAACACGATTTCTTTACGGGATAAATCGGCACACACCAATCTTGCCGCCAGATAGGTTTCCGCGGCCAAAGCTTCATCGTTGCCGACGGCTGCTGCGATTTCCTCGACTGTTGCCGGTCTTTCATATTCGGCGGCAAGCCAGGCGGCGGTTTCCGCATCTGTACCGCTTTCACGGGCAATAACCTGTTTTTCCGCTTCATCAATCGACCCGTCCGATGCGGCGGCTGCAATCATGGTGCGCAGGATGACGCGGCTGTGTGTTTCGGCAAGTTGGCCGACAGGTTCGAACGCTTGTTGCGGCAATTCGGGTTGGTTGCGGTTTTGCTGCCAGCTTTGATAGCCTTTGTAGGCAATATAACCCAAAGCTGCGACCGAACCGGCTTTGACCAGTTTTTTGGTGTTTTTCTTTTTCATCAGCATAGAAGCCAGTCCTGCCACTAATGCACCGCCGCCGAAAGAATTAAGCGGGCTGTCGGCGACGGATTTGCTATTTTTTTGAACCGTTCCCAAAATTTGGTTGAGCAGGTTGTTGAAATTCATTGTGATTGTCCTTTTTGAGGGTGGGTTTTTAAATCATATGGGTATTCAGACTTAAAACAAGGCATGGGGGTGTTAAAGGATGCAAATGCTTATGAAGTATAGGGGAAGTCGTCTGAAAATCAAATCGGGCAGGGTTTCTGGATTGTTAAGCATTACCTGCAAAAAGGATGGCGAACTGTCGGCAAGAGGTAAATAAAACAGTAAGGAACAAAACACAAATAAGAATCGTTATCATAAACTTATTGAATTTATTAAGATTTTTTTGCAGGTTGACCGACATTTACCTTTTAATGGATTTTGAAATTCGATAAAATAGCAGGATATTAAGATTTGTCTGTCAACCAGTTAGGCATAAACCCATGTTGGCCAGTTACTTTCCCGTCCTCGTATTCATCCTCGTCGGCCTTGCGGCCGGCGTGCTGTTTATCCTGCTCGGCACGATTTTAGGTCCGAAACACCACTACGCCGAAAAAGACGCGGCTTACGAATGTGGTTTCGAAGCCTTTGAAAACGCTAGGATGAAGTTTGACGTGCGTTATTATCTCGTCGCCATCCTGTTCATCCTCTTCGATTTGGAGGTTGCGTTTATGCTGCCGTGGGCGGTGGTGTTCAAAGATTTGGGCGCATACGGCTTCTGGTCTATGCTGGTGTTTATCGTCGTTCTGACGGTAGGCTTTGTTTACGAATGGAAAAAAGGTGCGCTGGAATGGGAATAGAAGGCGTTTTGAAAAAAGGTTTCATCACCACCAGCGCGGATACGGTGCTGAACTATATGCGTACCGGTTCGCTGTGGCCGGTTACTTTCGGCTTGGCCTGCTGCGCCGTGGAAATGATGCACGCGGGTATGGCGCGTTACGACCTTGACCGTTTCGGCATTATTTTCCGTCCGTCTCCCCGTCAGGCAGACCTGATGATTGTGGCGGGTACGCTTACCAATAAAATGGCGCCCGCCCTTCGCCGCGTGTACGACCAGCTCGCCGAGCCGCGCTGGGTATTGTCCATGGGTTCGTGTGCCAACGGCGGTGGCTACTATCATTATTCTTATTCCGTCGTGCGCGGTGCCGACCGTGTCGTGCCGGTAGACGTTTATGTGCCGGGTTGTCCGCCGACTGCGGAGGCCCTGATTTACGGTCTGATGCAGCTCCAACAAAAAATCAAGCGCACTTCCACCATCGCGCGGGACGAGTAGGGGAGGGAACGATATGGCAAGTATTCAAAACTTATACGAAACCGTCAGCCGCGTTTTGGGCAATCAGGCAAGCAAAGTCATTTCCGCTTTGGGCGAGATTACCGTCGAGTGTCTGCCCGAACACTATATTTCAGTCATGACCACGTTGCGCGACCATGAAGAACTGCATTTCGAGCTTTTGGTCGATTTGTGCGGCGTCGATTACAGCACTTACAAAAACGAAGCATGGCAGGGCAAACGCTTCGCCGTTGTCAGTCAGCTTCTTTCTGTTAAAAACAATCAGCGCATCCGCGTGCGCGTCTGGGTTTCAGACGACGATTTCCCCGTAGTCGAATCTGTGGTTCCCGTTTACAACAGCGCGGATTGGTACGAGCGCGAAGCCTTCGATTTGTACGGCATCATGTTCAACAACCATCCCGACCTGCGCCGCATCCTGACCGATTACGGCTTCGTCGGACATCCGTTCCGCAAAGACTTCCCGATTTCCGGCTATGTCGAAATGCGTTACGACGAAGAGCAAAAACGCGTGATTTACCAACCTGTTACCATCGAGCCGCGCGAAATCACGCCGCGTATCGTCCGTGAGGAGAACTACGGTGGCCAATAAATTAAGAAACTACACCATCAACTTCGGCCCGCAACACCCTGCGGCGCACGGCGTATTGCGTATGATTTTGGAGTTGGACGGCGAACAAATCGTCCGTGCTGACCCGCATATCGGCCTTCTGCACCGCGGTACTGAAAAACTGGCTGAAACCAAAACCTACCTGCAAGCCCTGCCCTATATGGACCGCTTGGACTATGTTTCCATGATGGTCAATGAGCAGGCGTATTGCTTGGCAGTAGAAAAACTTGCCGGAATTGATGTGCCTATCCGCGCCCAATACATCCGCGTCATGTTCGCCGAAGTAACGCGCATCCTCAATCACCTGATGGGTATCGGTTCGCACGCCTTCGACATCGGCGCGATGACCGCCATCCTCTACGCCTTCCGCGACCGCGAAGAGCTGATGGACTTGTACGAAGCCGTTTCCGGCGCGCGTATGCACGCCGCCTACTTCCGTCCCGGCGGCGTTTACCGCGACCTGCCCGACTTCATGCCCAAATACGAGAGCAGCAAATTCCGCAACGCCAAAGTATTGAAGCAGCTCAACGAATCCCGCGAAGGCACCATGCTCGACTTCATCGACGCCTTCTGCGAACGTTTCCCCAAAAACATCAACACACTCGAAACCCTTCTGACCGATAACCGCATCTGGAAACAGCGTACCGTCGGCATCGGCGTCGTCTCCCCCGAACGCGCCATGCAGAAAGGCTTTACCGGCGTCATGTTGCGCGGTTCGGGCGTGGAATGGGACGTACGTAAGAAACAGCCGTATGAAGTGTACGACCAAATGGATTTCGACATCCCCGTCGGCGTTAACGGCGACTGCTACGACCGCTACCTCTGCCGCATGGAGGAAATGCGCCAATCCGTACGCATCATCAAACAATGTTCCGACTGGCTGCGCGTCAATCCCGGCCCGGTCATTACCACAAACCACAAATTTGCCCCGCCCAAACGCACCGAAATGAAAACAGGTATGGAAGACCTGATTCACCATTTCAAACTCTTTACCGAGGGTATGCACGTTCCCGAGGGCGAGACCTATACCGCTGTCGAACACCCGAAAGGCGAGTTCGGCGTTTACATCATTTCAGACGGCGCGAACAAACCCTACCGCCTGAAAATCCGCGCACCCGGCTTCGCCCACCTGCAAGGCATGGACGAAATGGCAAAAGGCCACATGCTCGCCGACGTTGTTGCCATCATCGGTACGCAGGACATCGTATTCGGGGAGGTTGACCGATAATGTTATCCGCAGAATCCTTAAAACAAATCGACATCGAGTTGGCGAAATATCCCGCCGACCAACGCCGTTCCGCCATCATGGGCGCATTGCGTATCGCCCAAACCGAAAAAGGCTGGCTCGCCCCTGAGACCATCGCCTTTGTTGCCGACTACATCGGCATCACGTCGGCGCAGGCATACGAAGTCGCCACTTTCTACAATATGTACGACCTTGAGCCGGTCGGCAAATACAAACTGACCGTCTGCACCAACCTTCCCTGCGCCCTGCGCGGCGGCATGGATACCGGCGAATACCTGAAGAAAAAACTCGGTATCGGCTACGGCGAAACCACGCCCGACGGCAAATTCACCCTCGTCGAAGGCGAGTGCATGGGCGCATGCGGCGACGCCCCTGTTATGCTGGTAAACAACCACAGTATGTGCAGTTTTATGACTGAAGAGGCGATTGAGAAGAAACTGGCGGAGTTGGAGTAGGTCGCGGGTTTACTTGAAAAATAAATTTAATTTTGAATAAATGGAAGAAAGCTATGCAATTAGATAAAGAGAAATTTGATTGCTTGTATCGTTATTTAATTTTAGTGGCACAGAACAAGCGTGTCGTAATGTACCACGAATTAGAAAGTGTATTCCGATTAAGTCATAAATTAGTTGGTTTGTATGCTGGTGCAATTGGTGATTTTTGTTTAGAGCAAAATTTACCTTTGTTAAACTCCCTAATTGTTAGTGCACAGGAATGTCAGCCTTCCGACGGGTTTGCTAACTATTTAGAAAAAAGTGGAATGGATAGTTGGGGAGATTGTCTTGTTAAATGTTGGCAAGAATATCACGTTACTACTACACAAGTACAAAAACGTGGAAATTATCAGGGTATTACAGATTTAATTGATGATTCAAAAGTTTTAAGTTCTATCTTTACTAAATAAAATAAATTCATAGCAAAGTAAGTCGGATCTAGACTCAACAAATATGTTTTCAGGTCGTCTGAAATAGCGGCCGCAACCGATACGAAAACGAACAGGCACACCAAAAATGGCTATTTACCAATCAGGCGTGATTTTTGACCAAGTGGATACCGCCAATCCCGACTGCTGGACATTGGACGAATACGTCAAACGCGGCGGTTACAGCGCGCTGCGTAGAATCCTGTCCGAAAACATCTCGCAAACCGACGTGATTGACGAAGTCAAAACCTCCGGTCTGCGCGGGCGCGGCGGTGCGGGCTTCCCGACCGGCTTGAAATGGAGCTTTATGCCCCGTTCCTTCCCCGGTGAAAAATACGTCGTCTGCAACACCGACGAAGGCGAACCGGGCACGTTCAAAGACCGCGACATCATCATGTTCAACCCCCATGCCTTGATTGAAGGCATGATTATCGCCGGTTACGCGATGGGCGCGAAAGCGGGCTATAACTACATTCACGGAGAAATTTTCGAAGGTTATCAACGCTTTGAGGCCGCACTTGCCCAAGCGCGCGCGGCAGGTTTTTTGGGTAAAAATATTTTAGGTTCGGACTTCGAATTCGAACTCTTCGCCCACCACGGCTACGGCGCATACATTTGCGGCGAAGAAACCGCATTGCTCGAATCGCTGGAAGGCAAAAAAGGCCAGCCGCGCTTCAAACCGCCGTTCCCCGCCTCGTTCGGCCTGTACGGCAAACCGACCACCATCAACAATACCGAAACCTTTGCTTCCGTACCGTTTATCGTCCGCGATGGCGGTCAGATGTTTGCCGACAAAGGCATTCCGAATGCCGGCGGTACCAAACTGTTCTGCATCTCCGGTCACGTTGAGCGTCCGGGCAACTATGAAGTGCCGCTAGGCACGCCGTTTGCCGAAATCCTGAAAATGGCGGGCGGTATGCGCGGCGGCAAAAAACTCAAAGCCGTCATCCCCGGCGGTTCGTCCGCCCCCGTATTGCCTGCCGACATCATGATGCAGACCAATATGGACTACGACTCGATTTCCAAAGCCGGCTCGATGCTCGGTTCCGGCGCGATTATCGTGATGGACGAAGACGTGTGCATGGTCAAAGCCCTTGAGCGATTAAGCTATTTTTACTACGACGAATCCTGCGGCCAATGCACCCCGTGCCGCGAAGGTACCGGCTGGCTCTACCGCATCGTCCACCGCATCGTAGAAGGCAAAGGCCGCATGGAGGACTTGGATTTGCTCGATTCCGTCGGCAACCAAATGGCAGGCCGCACCATCTGCGCCCTCGCCGACGCCGCCGTTTTCCCCGTCCGCAGCTTTACCAAGCATTTCCGTGATGAGTTTGTGCATTACATTGAGCACGGCGGACCAATGAAGCCGAATAAGTGGTGTTGAGGTTTCAGACGACCTGAAGTGGTGGATGGGTTGTACAGAATTTGGATTTTTAAAATTAAGAAATCCCTCCTAAAAATAAACAAGCAATCACCTGATACTTTAAAGGCTGACTGAAACCTCTTTTCAGACGACCTCTAAACCATTGCAGCAGATATAAATGTTTTATGCCTAAAAAACACGCCACTCCTGATTTCCCGCTTACATTGTTTTCCTATTTGGAAAACGTGGGAGAGATGAAATACTACGCCGTATCAGTATGGCGGATTATGGAATGGAGGCGGATCGGCATTTTCATGAACTGCAACAGGTTTTGCATCGGCAGAACGGTTATTTGTCCGATGGACAGGCTTTTTATCCTGCTGAAACGGTAGAATTGGCGGCATATAATCAACAGGATGCAGTGGCTTATACGGTCTGCCTTCTCATCTTGATACAAAGTACAGTGATGCAGACGTATTGGGCGGATTTATCGTCTTATTGGCAAGAATATTGGAAAAACAACCGTGAGGCGTTGCCGCCGAATCTAATGAAGGAGTTGGATGCGGCATTCGCACTGGCACGGGAAAAGGGCGAATTGGATTAGCCTGTAACAAAAATTCAAAAGGCCGTCTGAAACCCATTTTTCAGACGACCTCCATAAAAGATTATTTATCAAATACCCGTAACTAGGAACGAACCATGTTACAAATCGAAATCGACGGCAAACAGGTATCTGTGGAGCAGGGCGCGACGGTGATTGAGGCCGCGCACAAGCTCGGTACTTATATTCCGCATTTCTGTTACCACAAAAAGCTCTCCATCGCCGCCAACTGCCGTATGTGTCTGGTGGACGTGGAAAAAGCCCCCAAACCGCTGCCCGCCTGCGCCACGCCGGTAACGGACGGCATGATTGTGCGCACGCATTCGGCAAAAGCCCGCGAGGCGCAGGAAGGCGTGATGGAGTTCCTGCTCATCAACCATCCGCTCGACTGTCCGACCTGCGACCAAGGCGGCGAGTGCCAGTTGCAGGATTTGGCGGTGGGCTACGGCAAAACCACCAGCCGCTACACCGAGGAAAAACGTTCCGTCGTCGGCAAAGACATGGGGCCTTTGGTTTCCGCCGAGGAAATGAGCCGCTGCATCCATTGCACCCGCTGCGTGCGTTTCACTGAAGAAATCGCCGGCCTGCAGGAAATTGCGATGGCGAATCGCGGTGAACACTCTGAAATCATGCCTTTTATCGGCAAAGCGGTGGAAACCGAGCTGTCGGGCAACGTCATCGATTTGTGCCCCGTCGGCGCGCTGACCAGTAAACCGTTCCGTTTCAACGCGCGTACTTGGGAGCTGAACCGCCGCAAATCCGTTTCCGCCCATGATGCTTTGGGCAGCAACCTGATTGTGCAAACCAAAGATCATACCGTCCGCCGCGTGCTGCCGCTGGAAAACGAAGCGATTAACGAATGCTGGCTGTCCGACCGCGACCGTTTCGCCTACGAAGGCCTGTATCACGAAAGCCGTCTGAAAAACCCGAAAATCAAACAGGGCGGCGAGTGGATGGACGTGGATTGGAAAACCGCGCTGGAATATGTCCGCAGCGCGATTGAATGTATCGCCAAAGACGGCAACCAAAACCAAGTCGGCATTTGGGCGAACCCGATGAATACGGTTGAAGAACTGTATTTGGCGAAGAAACTCGCCGACGGTTTGGGCGTTAAAAATTTCGCTACCCGTCTGCGCCAACAGGACAAACGTTTTTCAGACGACCTCAATGGTGCGCAATGGTTGGGACAAAGCATCGAATCGCTGGCGGACAACGAAGCCGTATTGGTGGTCGGCGCAAACCTGCGCAAAGAACAGCCGCTTCTGACCGCCCGCCTACGCCGTGCCGCCAAAGAGCGCATGGCCTTGAGCGTGTTGGCCAGCAGCAAGGAAGAATTGTTGATGCCGCTTCTGGCTCAGGAAGCGGTGCATCCCGACGAGTGGGCAGGTCGTCTGAAAAACCTGTCTGCCGATACGGAACACGCGATTACCGCGAGCCTGAAAAACGCTGAAAAAGCAGCGGTGATTTTGGGCGCGGAAGTGCAAAACCATCCTGATTACGCCGCCATTTATGCCGCCGCGCAAGAGCTGGCGGACGCAACCGGCGCGGTACTGGGTATTCTGCCACAAGCTGCCAACAGCGTCGGTGCGGATGTCTTGGGTGTGAACTCCGGCGAGAGCGTTGCCGAAATGGCAAATGCGCCGAAACAGGCGGTTTTGCTGCTCAACGTCGAACCGGAAATCGATACGGCGGATGGCGCAAAAGCCGTAGCTGCGTTGAAACAGGCGAAAAGTGTGATGGCGTTTACGCCGTTTGTCAGCGACACGCTGCTGGACGTGTGCGACGTATTGCTGCCGATTGCGCCGTTTACCGAAACCTCAGGCAGCTTCATCAATATGGAAGGCCGTCTGCAATCCTTCCACGGTGTCGTTCAAGGCTTCGGCGACTCGCGTCCGCTGTGGAAAGTGTTGCGCGTATTGGGCAACCTGTTTGACCTGCAAGGCTTTGAATACCACGATACCGCTGCGATTCTGAAAGATGCGTTGGACGTGGAAAGCCTGCCGTCCAAACTGAACAACCGTGCCGCATCGACTCAAAAAGATTTTCAGACGACCTCAAGCCGCCTCGTGCGCGTGGGCGGAGTCGGTATTTATCACACCGATGCCATCGTGCGCCGTTCCGCGCCGTTGCAAGCGACCAGCCATGCCGCCGTGCCCGCCGCGCGTGTGAATCCGAACACATTGGCGCGCTTAGGCCTGCAAGACGGACAAACCGCCGTCGCCAAACAAAACGGCGCAGGCGTGTCCGTGATGGTCAAAGCCGATGCCGGACTGCCTGAAAACGTGGTGCATCTGCCGCTGCATACCGAAAATGCCGCGTTGGGTGCGTTGATGGACACTATTGAACTGGCGGGAGCTTGATTATGCAGGAATGGTTCCAAAACCTCTTTGCCGCAACGCTCGGTCTGGGCGATTTGGGCATCACCGTGGGCTTGGTGGTGTCCGTCATCGTCAAAATCGTGATTATCCTGATTCCGCTGATTCTGACCGTCGCCTACCTGACTTATTTCGAACGTAAAGTCATCGGCTTCATGCAGCTTCGCGTCGGTCCGAACGTAACCGGTCCGTGGGGTCTGATTCAGCCGTTTGCCGACGTGTTCAAACTCTTATTTAAAGAAGTTACCCGTCCGAAGCTGTCAAACAAAGCCCTGTTCTACATCGGTCCGATTATGTCGCTCGCCCCATCTTTCGCGGCGTGGGCAGTGATTCCGTTCAACGAAGAATGGGTGCTGACCAATATCAATATCGGTCTTTTGTACATCCTGATGATTACCTCGCTGTCGGTTTACGGCGTGATTATCGCAGGTTGGGCTTCCAACTCCAAATATTCGTTCCTGGGCGCAATGCGTGCCTCCGCGCAAAGCATCTCCTACGAAATCGCCATGAGCGCCGCGCTGGTGTGCGTCGTGATGGTGTCGGGCAGCATGAACTTCTCTGACATCGTTGCCGCGCAAGCCAAGGGTATCGCGGGCGGTTCCGTGTTCTCGTGGAACTGGCTGCCGCTGTTCCCAATCTTCATCGTCTATCTGATTTCCGCCGTTGCCGAAACCAACCGCGCACCGTTTGACGTGGCAGAGGGTGAGTCTGAAATCGTTGCCGGCCACCACGTCGAATATTCCGGCTTCGCGTTCGCGCTGTTCTTCCTCGCCGAATACATTTTCATGATTCTGATTGCCGCGCTGACCTCGCTGATGTTCCTCGGGGGCTGGCTGTCCCCGTTCCCGCAAAGCTGGGGCATTGTCGGCACGCCTTCCGCATTCTGGATGTTCGTGAAAATGGCGGCGGTGCTGTACTGGTATCTGTGGATTCGTGCAACCTTCCCGCGCTACCGTTACGACCAAATCATGCGCTTGGGCTGGAAAGTGCTGATTCCGATCAGCTTCGCCTATATCGTGATTTTGGGTCTGTGGATGATTTCGCCGCTGAATTTGTGGAAATAAGTTTCAGACGACGTATCAAGGTCGTCTGAAAACGCAGTTTTGAATATTTAACGGAATCCCTGTTTTGAGGGAACAGAATATGGCTAATTTAGTAAAAACTTTCTTGCTCGGTGAACTCGTCAAAGGCATGGGCGTAACGCTCAAAAACTTTTTCGCCCGCAAAGACACGATTTATTTCCCCGAAGAGAAAACGCCGCAATCTGTGCGTTTCCGCGGCCTGCACGCGCAGCGGCGGTATCCGAACGGTGAGGAACGCTGCATCGCGTGTAAATTGTGCGAGGCAGTGTGTCCGGCAATGGCGATCAACATCGAATCGGAAGAACGCGAAGACGGCACGCGCCGCACCAAGCGTTACGACATCGACCTGACCAAGTGCATCTTCTGCGGCTTCTGCGAAGAAGCCTGTCCGACCGATGCGATTGTGGAAACGCATATTTTTGAATACCACGGCGAGAAAAAAGGCGACTTGCACATGACCAAGCCGATCCTCTTGGCAATCGGCGACAAATACGAAGCCGAAATCGCCAAACGCAAAGCCGCTGACGCACCGTACCGCTAAGGAGCAGACGAATGACTTTTTCCGCGATTCTGTTCTATATCCTTGCCGCCATCGTCTTATACGGCGCGCTGCGTACCGTTACCGCGAAAAACCCTGTCCACGCCGCTTTGCATTTGGTGCTGACCTTCTGCGTGAGCGCGATGATTTGGATGCTGATGCAGGCGGAGTTTTTGGGCGTTACGCTGGTGGTCGTGTATGTCGGCGCAGTGATGGTGCTGTTCCTGTTCGTCGTGATGATGCTGAATATCGACATCGAGGAAATGCGCGCCGGTTTCTGGCGTCATGCGCCTGTTGCCGGTGTGGTCGGTACGCTGTTGGCGGTTGCCCTGATTCTGATTCTGGTTAACCCGAAAACCGACCTTGCTGCATTTGGCTTGATGAAAGACATTCCTGCCGATTACAACAATATCCGCGATTTGGGCAGCCGTATTTATACCGATTATCTGCTGCCGTTTGAGCTGGCTTCCGTATTGCTGTTGTTGGGCATGGTAGCGGCGATTGCGCTGGTTCACCGCAAAACCACCAATCCGAAACGTATGGATCCTGCCGACCAAGTCAAAGTACGCGCCGACCAAGGCCGTATGCGCTTGGTGAAAATGGAAGCCGTGAAACCGCAAACCGAATCTGCGGAAGAAAACGAAGTTTCAGACGACCTCAAGCCGAAAGAGGAGGGCAAAGCATGATTACCTTGACGCATTATTTGGTATTGGGCGCGCTCCTGTTCGGTATCAGCGCGATGGGCATCTTTATGAACCGCAAAAACGTGCTGGTCTTGCTGATGTCCATCGAGCTGATGCTCTTGGCGGTGAACTTCAACTTTATCGCCTTCTCGCAGCATCTGGGCGATACCGCCGGACAGATTTTCGTATTCTTCGTACTGACCGTCGCCGCTGCCGAATCCGCCATCGGTTTGGCGATTATGGTGCTGGTGTACCGTAACAGAAAAACGATTAATGTTGCTGATTTGGACGAGTTGAAAGGGTAATAAAGGAGGTTGGGTTGAGGCCTGACAAGATACTGATGCCGTCTGAAAACCCGATGGGAAAAACGATGAAGTCCATAGACGAACAAAGCCTGCATAATGCCTGCCGCCTGTTTGAAAGCGGCGACATTGACCGTATCGAAGTCGGTACCACCGCGGGCCTGCAACAGATTCACCGTTACCTGTTCGGCGGCTTATATGATTTTGCGGGTCAAATCAGGGAAGACAACATTTCCAAAGGCGGTTTCCGTTTTGCCAACGCCATGTATCTGAAAGAGGCTTTGGCTAAAATCGAGCAGATGCCCGAGCGGACTTTTGAAGAAATCATCGCCAAATATGTTGAAATGAACATTGCTCATCCGTTTTTGGAGGGTAATGGCAGAAGTACCCGCATCTGGCTGGACTTGGTGCTGAAGAAAAACCTGAAAAAAGTCGTAAACTGGCAAAATGTAAGCAAAACCCTGTATTTGCAGGCGATGGAACGCGGCCCCGTCAACGATTTAGAACTGCGCTTTCTGTTAAAGGACAACCTGACCGACGATGTGGACAACCGTGAAATTATCTTTAAAGGTATTGAGCAGTCATATTATTACGAAGGATATGAGAAAGGCTGAAGGCCGTCTGAAAAGCGATTTCAGACCGTTTCAGACGACCTTATGCGGTAGGTTGGGCTAACCCCGACGAAAAAATAACATGACCAATTAAAGCCCGTTGTCTTGAAAGACGGCTTTATCAGATTTGAGTATTTAGCGTGCAGTATGGGTTGAAAACCCATTAATAAAGATACGAAGACAGCTTGAAAGTGTCGAATTGGCAAGCCAATCTAAAAAACCTTTCGGGCAGTCTGAAGTTTAGAAAACTCCTAAAATCAAAAAGGTTCATCCAAAATGAACGACATGACTTTATATCTCATCATTGCCCTCGTGCCTTTGGCAGGCTCGCTGATTGCGGGTTTGTTCGGCAATAAAATCGGACGTGCCGGCGCGCATACAGTTACGATACTCGGCGTGGCGGTGTCCGCCGTGCTGTCGGCTTATGTGCTGTGGGGCTTTATCGACGGCAGCCGCGCCAAGTTTGACGAGAATGTCTATACTTGGCTGACGATGGGCGGTTTGGATTTTTCCGTCGGCTTCTTGGTCGATACGATGACGGCGATGATGATGGTCGTGGTCACGGGCGTGTCGTTGATGGTGCATATCTATACCATCGGCTATATGCATGATGAAAAAGTCGGCTACCAACGCTTCTTCAGCTATATCTCTTTGTTTACATTCAGCATGTTGATGCTGATTATGAGCAACAACTTCATCCAGCTCTTCTTCGGTTGGGAAGCGGTGGGCTTAGTGTCGTATCTCTTGATCGGTTTCTATTTCAAACGTCCGAGCGCGATTTTTGCCAACCTAAAAGCCTTTTTGATCAACCGCGTCGGCGACTTCGGCTTTTTGCTCGGTATCGGCTTGGTGCTTGCCTATTTCGGCGGCAGCTTGCGCTATCAGGACGTATTCGCCTATCTGCCCAACGTACAAAATGCCACCATCCAGCTTTTCCCCGGTGTGGAATGGTCTTTGATTACCGTAACCTGTTTGCTCTTGTTTGTGGGTGCGATGGGTAAATCGGCTCAGTTCCCGCTGCATGTCTGGCTGCCCGATTCGATGGAAGGCCCGACCCCGATTTCCGCATTGATTCACGCCGCAACCATGGTTACGGCGGGCCTGTTCATGGTGTCGCGTATGTCGCCGATTTACGAAATGAGCAGTACCGCGCTGTCGGTCATTATGGTGATCGGCGCGATTACCGCCTTGTTTATGGGCTTCTTGGGCGTGATTCAAAACGACATCAAGCGCGTGGTTGCGTATTCCACCCTGTCGCAACTGGGCTATATGACCGTGGCTCTGGGCGCGTCCGCCTATTCCGTGGCGATGTTCCACGTCATGACCCATGCCTTCTTTAAAGCCTTGCTGTTCTTGGCGGCGGGTAGCGCGATTATCGGTATGCACCACGACCAAGACATGCGCCACATGGGTAATCTGAAAAAATACATGCCGATTACTTGGCTGACCATGCTGATCGGTAACTTGTCACTAATTGGTACGCCGTTCTTCTCCGGCTTCTACTCCAAAGACTCGATTATCGAAGCAGCGAAATACAGCACCCTACCGGGCAGCGGCTTTGCCTATTTCGCCGTCCTCGCCAGCGTGTTCGTTACCGCGTTTTACGCGTTCCGCCAATACTTTATGGTGTTCCACGGCGAAGAAAAATGGCGCAGCCTGCCCGAACACCATTCAGACGGCCATGGTGAAGAACATCACGGCTTGGGCAAAAACGACAATCCGCACGAAAGCCCGCTGGTCGTTACCCTGCCGCTGATTCTGCTTGCGATTCCGTCCGTCATCATCGGCTACATCGCCATCGAACCCATGCTCTACGGCGATTTCTTCAAAGACGTGATTTTCGTCAACGCCGACGCGCATCCGACCATGCACATCATGAAGGAAGAGTTCCACGGCGCATTGGCGATGGTGTCGCACAGCCTGCATTCGCCCGTCCTCTATCTTGCAATCGCAGGCGTATTGAGCGCATGGCTCCTGTACGTCAAACTGCCGCACCTGCCCGCCAAAATCGCGCAGGCGTTCCGTCCGGTTTACGTTTTGTTTGAAAACAAATACTACCTCGACGCCCTGTATTTCAACGTCTTCGCCAAAGGCACGCGCGCGTTGGGCAACTTCTTCTGGAAAGTCGGCGATACCGCCATTATCGACAACGGCATCGTCAACGGCTCCGCCAAACTGGTCGGCGCGATTGCCGCGCAGGTACGCAAAGCCCAAACCGGCTTTATCTACACCTACGCCGCCGCTATGGTGTTCGGCGTATTGGTCCTGCTCGGCATGACTTTCTGGGGATTGTTCAGATAAAGGCGGGGTTTCAGACGACCTGTCTGTAGCCGGTGTAGAGGTCGTCTGAAAAAGAACCATTCAAGTTGTAGGTCGGATACTTGTATCCGACATGAAAAAGAAAAATAGTACGGCATATCGGGATTGCTCAGGTAAAGATGAGATTTTCAGACGACGTTTAGGTCGTCTGAAAAAGGAAACATGAGAAACAATGGTTGAAGACAAATTACCGCAAACCCTAGACGAAGTCCGCGAAGCCATCGACGGCTTGGACAAGGAATTAATAGAATTGCTCGTCCGCCGGCAGAAGCTGGTGCGGCAGGCAGGCCGTCTGAAACCTAAAAACGATGTGCAGGCGGTTTCCGCGCCCGAACGGGTGGCGCAAGTGATTGCCTCGCGCCGCGCCTACGCCGAAAAGGCCGGTTTGTCGCCCGAAGTAGCCGAAGCAGTTTGGCGCAGTATGATTGATGCGTTCATTAAACTGGAGATGGAAACCAACCGTACCGACGGGGCGTAGTCAACATTTCGGTCATAATTGATTTACTTGGATAGATACGGAATTTGCCGACCGCCGTCATTCCCGCGCAGGCGGGAATCCAGACCTATCGGCGCATAAAACTGTCAAGGAAAAAGGCTTCCTAAAATCTACGTTCTGGATTCCCGCCTGCGCGGGAATGACGGGATTTAATAAGCAGTTGTATCGACAGGTTTATCTAGATACAAAATCAAAGAGGCGCGAAAATGCCCGACACGCACACCATCCGCTCCGCCGAATTTACCGCTTCCCGCGCATGGAGTGCACTCGACATCGCCAATATGAACGGTACTACCGTGCGCCTGCACTGGACGGACCAGCCCTACAAATGGCACGTCAACGACGGCGAGGAAGTGTTTGCCGTGATGGACGGCGAAGTCGATATGCACTACCGAGAAAACGGCGAAGAATACATCGTTCGGTTGAAAAGCGGCGACATCTTCTATGCAGGAATCGGTACGGAACACGTCGCCCATCCGTGCGGCGAAGCGCGGATTTTGGTGATCGAGAAAGAAGGCAGTGTTTGAGGTCGTCTGAAAAGAGGGTTTCAGGCGGCAATAGATTAGAGTTTCAGACGACATCTGACATTTCAGATAATCAGGCCGTCTGAAAAATAGAAGGGCAGATAATATGGATAAACGGCTGTTTGACGGTACAGTTCGTTTTGAGCATGTAACCGGTGTCGGCACAATGCAGGTGGATTTCCAACCCAATCAGCGTATTTATACGTTGATTGGCGAGAACGGTGTAGGTAAGACTAAACTGTTGGAATGTTTGTTTGCGATATTGTTGTTCACCAGTGCGGCTGCACAACAAGTTGTTTCTTGGATAACTCCGGCATCCATTCCTTTTAAAAAAGTTGTTACTCCTATCGGAGAGATGGGGTTTAGTCTCGAATCTATTGGAAAAGAACGCCCAAAACGCCTTCCAAAAGATAATGATGTGATATTTGGTACTTATGATGTAAATCTTCAATGGGAAAAAAGACCCTTTTTAGGGTTGTGGCACTCTTTGCCCATAGTTTATTTAGCTGCACAAAATCGGGGAGGTGTTGAAAATAAGGATGGTGCGATTAAACAAATAGGTAATTTTCAGCAACGTTCAAAGGGATATTTAGAACGGTTGTTTTCGGTTTTTTATCATAAGGTTGAAGATATTAAATCCTTAAATATGGATACCAATCTAGAAGAGTGGATTATTCAGCGGGCACAATCAGCCAATCCGTATCAGTCGAAAGAAGACAACCGTAAAATTGAAATCGATACTTTGCTGTCCCTGCTCAATAAAATCGACAACCGCATTGACCCCGAATTTTTGGAAATTTCAGGCAGCAACCGTGTCTTTATCAAAATAGAAAACCAAAAGCGCGAACTTTCCGATTTATCCAGCGGTTTTACTTCTCTTTTGAAGATTATCCAATCTATTGTCGCGGGATACAGTTACTTTACCAACGAGCAGCAAATTGCCAATGTGCGCGGCGTGGTGCTGATTGACGAAATAGAAAGCCATTTGCACAACGAATGGCAGATCAAAATTGTACCGCTGCTGAAAAAATTGTTTCCGAACACAACGTTTTTCATTACCACGCATTCGTCTTTAGTCATCAGTCAGTTGGAGCAGGGAGAAGCCTACCGTTTGGTACGTAGCAAGGAGGACGGTGTGGTCTATGGCAAGATGATTGACTATCCAAGTAATGCTTCTTTTGTGGATTTGCTCAACGAAGCATTCGGCGTGGATTTGAATAAGAAGAAGATAGAACGCGTCCAAGAACGTGATCAAGAACAGGCAAAAAAAGCCTTATTGGAATTGGTGCGTCAGGAATTGGGCGGATTAGGGGATAAATAATGACGGTTTATCTTTTAGATACCAATTACTTGGTTTATTTGGCGGATGATGACAGTGACGAAGAAAAGCGGAAAATCGTATTGAGCGATATGGCGGAAAAGTTGCAACAGGATGACAACCGTTTTGTGATTACCCCGCTTATCCGTTATGAAGTTTTGCGCGGTGTGGATTGGGGAAAATCTGAAAAATTGTCTCGATTGACCGGTGTTTTGGCACAGTTTGAATCTTTGGACATTACACAGAATGTTTCTGATTTGGCAAGTAATCTGTACCGCTTTGATAAGTTTGAAGCCGAACGTGATAATACGCCGAAGAATTTAGAAAAACGTAAATTCGATATGTTTCATTATGCGACTGCCAGTGTGAATAATTTAGAAATCTTATCCCACGATACCGATGTTAATAAGATTAAAGATTTACATGAAAGAATGAGGCTGGAAGATCCGGCAGAATTAGCTTGAGACAAATAGCAGAAGCCTGAACAAACCTTTTTCAGACGACCTCCTGAAACGTCGTCTGAAAAACCAACCCACACAACTATATTTTTATTTTAACCACAGGTTAACCACTATGTTTTCCAACTACCTACTCAGCTTGGCAATATGGATACCCATCGCTGCGGGCGTGCTGGTTTTGGCGACGGGGCCGGACAGCCGTGCGCCGCTTGCCCGCGTGCTCGCTTTAATCGGTGCGCTTGCCGGTTTCTTGGTAACGCTGCCCTTGTTTACGGGTTTCGACCGTTTGAGCGGCGGCTATCAGTTTACCGAGTTCCACGAATGGATTCCGCTTTTGCGAATCAACTATTCGCTGGGTGTGGACGGTATTTCGGTGCTGTTTGTCATTCTGAACGCGTTTATCACGCTGATGGTTGTGCTGGCGGGTTGGGAAGTGATTCAGAAGCGTCCGGCGCAGTATATGGCGGCGTTTTTAATCATGTCGGGCCTGATTAACGGCGCGTTTTCGGCACGGGATGCCCTGCTGTTTTATGTGTTCTTCGAGGGTATGCTGATTCCGCTGTACCTGATTATCGGTGTATGGGGCGGTCCGCGCCGCGTGTATGCGTCGGTGAAGCTGTTTCTCTATACGCTGATGGGTTCGTTGCTGATGCTGGTGGCGATTGTGTATCTGTCTTACCAAGTCGGTGGCTTTTCGATTGAGGATTTCCAAAACATCAAACAGATTCCGCTGGGCGTGCAACAGCTTTTGTTTGTGGCGTTCTTCCTGTCGTTTGCGGTGAAAGTGCCGATGTTCCCCGTGCACACTTGGCTGCCGGATGCCCACGTTGAGGCGCCGACCGGCGGTTCGATGGTGTTGGCGGCGATTACGCTGAAATTGGGCGCATACGGCTTTTTGCGGTTCATCCTGCCGATTCTGCCCGACGCGTCGCGCTATTTCGCGCCGGTCATCATTGTGTTGAGCCTGATTGCGGTGGTGTATATCGGTATGGTTGCGCTGGTGCAGACCGATATGAAAAAACTGGTGGCGTATTCGTCCATCAGCCATATGGGTTTCGTTACCTTGGGGATGTTCTTGTTCATTAACGGACAGTTGAACGACTGGGCGTTGAAAGGCGCTGTCATTCAGATGATTTCGCACGGTTTCGTGTCGGCGGCGATGTTTATGTGCATCGGCGTGATGTACGACCGCCTGCACACGCGCAATATCGCCGATTACGGCGGCGTGGTGAACGTGATGCCCAAGTTTGCGGCGTTTATGATGCTGTTTGCGATGGCAAACGCGGGTCTGCCGGCGACTTCGGGCTTCGTGGGCGAGTTCATGGTGATTATGGGCGCGGTCAAAGTGAATTTCTGGGTGGGCGCGCTGGCGGCGCTGACGCTGATTTACGGTGCGTCTTACACGCTGTGGATGTATAAGCGCGTGATTTTCGGTGCGGTCGGCAATCCGCACGTTGCCGATATGAAAGACATCAACTGCCGCGAATTTGCGATTCTGGCGATTTTGGCGGTTGCGGTATTGGGTATGGGCCTGTATCCGCAGGCATTTATCGAAGTGGTGCATCAGGCGGCAAACGATTTGATTGCCCATGTGGCGCAAAGCAAGATTTGAGGTGTGCGAATGAACTTGATTGATTTGAACTTAATGCCTGCCATGCCCGAAATCGTGCTGTTTGCGCTGCTGATTGCCGTATTGCTGGCAGATTTGTGGATTAGCGATAAAAACCGCTATCTTACCCATCTGATGAGCTTGGGAACCGTCATTATCGTGGCGGTTACGCAGCTGGCGGTGTGGGAGCAGGGCAGTACGCTGGCGTTTCACGGGATGTATATCGCCGACGGTATGTCGCGCCTGTCCAAGCTGGTGTTGTACGGATTGACCTTCGGGTTGTTTATTTACAGCAAACCGTACAATCAGGCACGCGGTATTTTTAAAGGCGAGTTTTATACTCTGTCGTTGTTTGCCCTGTTAGGCATGAGCGTGATGGTGAGTGCGGCGCATTTCTTGACCGCCTATATCGGTTTGGAACTTTTGTCGCTGTCGCTTTATGCCATGATTGCGCTGCGCCGCGATTCCGGCCGCTCCGCCGAAGCCGCGCTCAAATATTTCGTCTTGGGTGCGCTGGCTTCCGGCCTGCTGCTCTACGGCATTTCGATGGTGTACGGCGCGACGGGTTCGCTGGAGTTTGCCACTGTTTTGGCGTCGTCTTACAGCGAACTTGCCAACGAATGGCTGTTGAAACTGGGGCTGGTGTTTATCGTCGTGGCGGTAGCGTTCAAACTGGGCGCGGTGCCGTTTCATATGTGGGTGCCCGACGTGTACCACGGCGCGCCGACATCCGTTGCCGCGTTTGTCGGTACGGCGCCGAAAATCGCCGCCGTCGTCTTTGCCTTCCGCATCTTGGTTACCGGTTTGGGAACGGTGCATCACGACTGGTCGCAGATGTTCGCCGTGTTGGCGGTGGCATCGCTTTTGGTCGGTAACCTCGCCGCCATCATGCAGGCCAACATCAAACGTATGCTTGCCTATTCCACCATATCGCATATGGGCTTTATCCTGCTGGCGTTTATGGCGGGAGCGGTCGGTTTTGCGGCGGGCTTGTATTACGCCATTACTTACGCGCTGATGGCGGCGGTCGGTTTCGGCGTATTGATGGTATTGTCCACCGACAATATTGAGTGTGAAGAAATCAAAGATTTGGCAGGTTTGAACCAACGCCATGCTTGGTTTGCCTTCCTGATGCTGCTGGCGATGTTCTCGATGGCGGGTATTCCGCCGCTGATGGGCTTTTACGCCAAATTCGGCGTGATTAAGGCTTTGTTGAGCGCATCGACCGCCCAAAACGCCGCCATGGCGGGCAGCACATACATCATACTTGCCGTGTTCGCCGTGGTGATGTCGTTAATCGGCGCGTTCTACTACCTGCGCGTAGTCAAGGTCATGTATTTCGACGAACCCACCCATGACCAGCCCGTCGGCAGCAATTACGCCGCCAAATTCTTTCTGAGCGTCAACGCGTTCCTGCTGATTTTGTGGGGCATCATGCCGCAAACGGTGATTGACTGGTGCGCTAGGGCTTTGGAAAACACCTTGTAAAGTGATGAACCGAAACGGCAGCCGTGTCAGAGGCTGCCGTTTTTGTTAAGATATGCCGTCCCAACATTATTTTTCAGACGACCTTTTGCTTGTTCAATACTTGGGTTTTCAATACGGTAACCGACCGTCGTTATTCCCGCGCAGGCGGGAATCCAGGGCTGTCCAGCTGGAAACCTATTGGGTAAAAAGTTTCCTAAATTCTACGTTCTAGATTCTCGCTGGAGCCTGCCCCCGCACAGGCGGGGACGGGAATGACGGGGTTTAATAAACAGCTTTATCAGAATTTATCTTAAAAAAAAGGTCGTCTGAAAACAGAAAGACACACCATCATGACCGCATCCATGTACATCCTTTTGGTATTGGCGCTCATCTTCGCCAACGCCCCCTTCGTTACCGCCAAATTTTTCGGCGTGATTCCGCTCAAGCGCAAACATATCGGGCATCACCTCGTCGAATTGGCGGCAGGCTTCATCCTGACCGCCGTCCTCGCCTACATTCTCGAATCCCGCGCCGGCGCGGTTCAGCATCAAGACTGGGAATTTTACGCCACCGTAGTCTGCCTCTACCTGATATTCGCCTTCCCTTGTTTCGTATGGCGTTATTTCTGGCACGCGCGCAACCGCGAATAAGCTTTTCAGACGACCTCCCGCCTATCCCGCCACCCCGAACAAACGAGAAAAACCATGTCCCTGCAAAACCTCTCCAACATCCGCACCCTTGTCGTCAAAGTCGGCTCCAGCCTCGTTACCGCGGGCGGCAAAGGCATAGACCAAGCCGCACTCGACCGTTGGGCGGCGCAAATCGCCAAACTGGGTAAACAAGGCGTGCAAACCGTCCTCGTTTCCAGCGGCGCCATCGCCGAAGGCATCAAGCGGCTGGGCTGGAGCAAACGCCCCACCGCCATCAACGAACTGCAAGCCGCCGCAGCCGTCGGGCAAACCGGCATCGCCCAAGCCTACGAAAACGCGTTCGCACCGCACGGCATCCGTACCGCCCAAATCCTGCTCACCCACGACGACCTGAGCAACCGCACCCGCTACCTCAACGCCCGCAGCACCCTGCAAACCCTGCTGTCCAAAGGCATCGTCCCCGTCATCAACGAAAACGACACCGTTACCACCGACGAAATCAAGCTCGGCGACAACGACACCCTCGGCGCACTCGTGACCAACCTTATCGAAGCCGACGCCCTCGTCCTTCTGACCGACCAAAAAGGCCTTTACGACAGCGACCCGCGCAAAAATCCGCAAGCCAAACTGATTCCGACCATCGCAGCCGACCATCCCGACCTCGAAAGCATGGCGGGCGGCGCAGGCAGCAGCGTCGGCACCGGCGGCATGTACACCAAAGTGAGAGCCGCCAAACGCGCCGCACTCAGCGGAGCCGCCACCGTCGTCGCATGGGGTGGCGAACCCGACGTCCTCGTCCGCCTCAAACAAGGCGAAAGCATAGGCACGCTCTTTACCAGCGCGCACAGCCGCGTCGCCGCCCGCAAACAATGGCTGCTCGGACACGTCCAAACTGCCGGCAGCCTGACCGTCGATAGCGGCGCGGCAAAAGCCCTGACCGAACAACACGCCAGCCTGCTGCCCGTCGGCTGCATCCGCGCGGACGGCCATTTCCACCGCGGCGAACTCGTCGCCATCCTCGATACCGACGGCAAAGAAATCGCCCGCGGCCTCACCAATTACAGCAGCGGCGAAACCGCCAAAATCCTGCAAACCCCGTCCGAGCGCATCGCCGAAAAATTAGGCTATACCCACGAAGACGAACTCATCCACCGCGACAATATGGCGTCGCATTGGTAGGGAAGGGGAAAAGTAAATATATAAGGTCGTCTGAAACTCAAAAATGCGGTTTCAGACGACCTTTGGTTTATTTGGGCAGACAAATTCAGATTGCAGGCCGGATATCCGTATTCGGTGGAGAGGTTGAGGTTTTCCCTGCTTTTTCACGACGATGAAATGTCGGCTTTGGAAATTCGATTTGCCGCTTCGAACCCGGTTAAAACGATAGTGGATGAACATTTAGCTAAATGACTTTATTTTCGATACGCAAATTATCGGTTTTCGTCATTCTCGCGCAGGCGGGAATCCATTTTTGAAACCCAGAAACTGTTTTTCAAATCAAGGTTTCTCAAGTTTCACGATGGATTCTCGCCTGCACGGGAATGACAGAATTTGATGATATGCCGGATTTAAAGTTAAGTATGTTTGCTATAGCTGCGTTATTCCGAATCCACTTTATCTGTTATCTGCCTAAAGGCCGTCTGAAAACCGTCCGCCTTGTCCTCGCAAAATTTCTGCTAAAATCAAATGCCTTATCCCTTTCAGACGACATCGCCATGCAAGCACATACATTGGTCTGGTTCCGCCGCAACCTGCGCATATGCGACAACGCCGCGTTGTCCGCCGCCGTGAAGCAGGGATTGCCTGTGGCAGGCGTGTGGGTGGCGCAGGGGTCGTCTGAAATCCCCAATCTGCGTCAGGATTGGTTTCATTATCAGGCGGCGGCGGCTTTGCATGGCTCTCTGGCGGCGAGCGGCGTGGCTTTGTATGCGGTGAACCGTGTGGAAGAATTGCCTGCTTTGGTGGCGCAGTTGAATGTTCAGACCGTAATTGCCGACGAAGCCTATACGTCGTCTGAAATCGGGCAAGATAACCGCATTTGGCGGATTTTGGATGGAAAAGGCGTTGCGTTCGAGCGCGTTAACGACCGTGCCGTATTTGCCAAAGCAGACATCATGGGCAGCCACGGCGCGCCTTATACCGACTTCCCGCATTATAAAGAAGCATGGCTGGCTTTGTTTCGTCAGCGGTTCGGCGGGCAGGATGCAGTTTGCCGTCAAACCGAAATTTTTCAGACGACCTCAGCCGAAATGCCGCCGTTTCCAGCGTGGAATGGGCAACAGGATATGGTTTCTGCGCAGCGCGGCGGCGAAGATGAAGCGGACAAACAATGGCGGCAGTTTGAAGCAAATATCGGGTTTTATCCGATTATGAAGGATTTTCCCGCCAGAAAAGGCACCAGCCGCTTGAGCGCGTATTTGAGCGCAGGTTGCATTTCGCCGCGCGTGTTGGCGACTGAAGCCGCAGGGCAGGGCGCAGATGCTTGGTTGGACAATTTGATACGGCGCGATTTCTATCAGCAGCTTGCTTACCACCGCGCCCGCATCGAGCCTGAATCTGATGCCGAATCTGCGCCGTTTTCAGACGACCTGATGGAACGCTGGCGGCGGGGGGAAACAGGTTTTCCGCTCATCGATGCCGCCATGCGCAGCCTGAAATCGGGCGGCTGGCTGCATCCCGCCCTGCGTTCCCTGACGGCAGAATTTTTGTGCGGCGTCCTGCATCAGCCGTCCGAACACGGCATCGTTTGGTTCGCCGCGCAGCAAACCGATTTCGACCCCGCGTTGAACGAAGGCAATTGGCAAACCGCCGCCCGCAACGCACGCCGGCGTTCCATCGATATAATCCAAACCGCCCGCCGGCTCGACCCCGACGGCACATTCGTCCGCCGCCACATTCCCGAGTTGGCGCACTTACCTGTCAACCTCGTCCATACCCCGTGGCTCGCCTCGTCTGAAATTGACGCACACGGCTATCCGCCGCCCGTCGTCGCGCCTTAAAGGTCGTCTGAAAGCAGTATTGGGGGTTTCAGACGACCTTGCCTTCCATCCTGTCCGTATTGCCTGATTCCCGTTACAATACCGCCCGATAAACCCAAAAATCTCAACAAGATAGCCCCAATCATGAACGCTTCACAACGCGAACGCTTCGTCAAACGCTGGCTCAACTCCTACGAACGCTACCGCTACCGCCGCCTCATACACGCCGTCCGGCTCGGACTGGCCGTACTATTCTCTACCCTGCTCGCCAAACTCCTCCACCTCCAACACGGCGAATGGATAGGCATGACCGTGTTCGTCGTACTCGGCATGCTCCAATTTCAAGGCGCGATTTACTCCAAAGCCGTCGAACGCATGCTCGGTACCGTCATCGGTTTGGGCGCAGGCCTGACCCTGTTGTGGCTCAACCAGCACTACTTCCACGGCGGCATTCTCTTTTACCTGACCGTCGGCACCGCCAGCGCAGCCGCAGGTTGGGCGGCGGTCGGCAAAAACGGCTACGTCCCCATGCTTGCCGGACTGACCATGTGCATGCTCATCGGCGACAACAGCAACAACTGGCTCGACAGCGGGCTTATGCGCGCCATGAACGTCCTGATCGGCGCCGCCATCGCCATTGTCGCCGCCAAACTCCTTCCCCTGCGCTCCACGCTCATGTGGCGGTTTATGCTTGCCGACAACCTGACCGAATGCGGCAAAATGATTGCCGAAATCAGCAACGGCAAACGCATGACCCGCGAGCGGCTGGAGCAAAACATGGTCAAAATGCGCCAAATCAACGCCCGCATGGTCAAAAGCCGCAGCCACCTCGCTGCTACATCAGGCGAAAGCCACATCAGCCCCGCCATGATGGAAGCCATGCAGCACGCCCACCGCAAAATCGTCAACACCACCGAGCTGCTCCTCACCACCGCCGCCAAGCTGCAAGCCCCTACCCTCAACGAACACGAAATCCGCCTGCTCGACCGCCATTTCAACCGCCTCCAACGCGACCTGCGCCTGACCGTCCGCCTCATCAAAGGCCACTACGCCCGCCGCATCCGCATCGACACCTCCATCAATCCCGAGCTGGGCAAACTCGCTGCCCGCCTCCATTACGAATGGCAAGGCTTCCTCTGGCTCAGCACCAATATGCGCAACGAAATCTCCGCACTCGTCATCCTCCTGCAACGCAGCCGCCGCAAGTGGCTGGACAAACACGAACTCCAACGCCTGCGTGAACACCTGCGCGAAACCCGCGAAGGCGATTTGGAAGAAGAGGTCGTCTGAAAACGTCCGACTGATGATACAATTTCACCCGAATATCCCACTTGGAACACGGTCATGAGTCTCTACGCCATCGCCCACATCATCCACCTCTATTGCGCCATCGCCTTTGTCGGCGGCGTATTTTTCGAAATGCTGGTTTTGTCCGTCATGCACACCGGCCGCGTCTCGCGCGAATCGCGCCGCGAAGTCGAACGCGCCATGTCCTACCGCGCCGTCCGCGTTATGCCGCCCGTCGTCATTACGCTTTTCATCAGCGGCATCGTCATGGTATTCAACCGATACCTGCCCTTTTTGAGCCAACCCTTCGCCACCTCATTCGGTACGCTCCTTACCCTCAAAATCCTGTTGGCAGTCAGCGTCCTCGTCCATTTCGCTATCGCCGTCGTCAAAATGGCACGGCACACCCTGACCGTCGGCTGGTCCAAATACATCCACGCCGTCGTATTTTCCCATATGCTGTTTATCGTATTTTTCGCTAAAGCCATGTTTTACTTGTCTTGGTAAGCTGTTTTCAGACGACCTTTCCCGACACTGAAAAGCAGCCATCCAACCACCTCATCACAAGGAATCCGAATAGATGACCGAACACCCTTCCGTCGGCTTGCCCCTTTTCTACGGCGTGTTCTTCGCCGCCGTTTTCATCATGATCATCATCGACATGCTCTCGCTAAAAAAAAGCGGTGCGCATAAAGTCAGCGTCAAAGAAGCCGTCGCCTGGAGCTGCGTCTGGGTCGCCGTATCCTGCGCTTTCGCAGGCTGGCTCTATTTCGAGCTGGCAGGCAACCCCCTCTACGGTGCCGTCGTTGCCAAAGAAAAAACCCTCGAATTTTTCACCGGCTACATCCTCGAAAAATCCCTTGCCGTTGACAACATCTTTGTTTTCCTGATGATTTTCGGTTACTTCAAAGTTTCCCCGAAATACCAGCACCGCGTCCTCCTTTACGGCGTGTTCGGCGCCATCGTCCTGCGCGCCCTCATGATTTTTATCGGCGCGGCACTGGTGCAGCGGTTCGAATGGATTCTCTACATTTTCGGCGCATTCCTCGTCTATACCGGCATCCATATGATGAAACCGGAATCCGAAGAAGAGGACCTCTCGCAAAACAAGATTTTGGGCTGGCTTAAAAAAGTCATCCCCGTCAGCCATCAGTTTGAAGGCGAAAAATTCTTTACCGTCGAAAACGGCAAGCGCATCGCCACCCCGCTTTTGCTCGTCCTCATCATGGTAGAGTTGAGCGACGTCATCTTCGCCGTGGACAGCATTCCCGCCGTCTTCGCCGTAACCACCGACCCCTTCATCGTCCTCACCTCCAACATCTTCGCCATACTCGGGTTGCGTGCCATGTATTTCCTGCTTGCCGATGTCGCCGACCGTTTCATCTTCCTCAAATACGGCCTCGCCTTCGTCTTGAGCTTCATCGGCATCAAAATGCTGATTATGCACTGGGTGCACATCCCCATCTCCATTTCCCTCTCCGTCGTCTTCGGCGCACTGGGCGCATCCATCCTTACATCGCTGGTGTACACGCGTCAGCAGCAGAAATAAGTTTGGCGGATAAAGGAAGGTCGTCTGAAAGCGGAAAAACCGTTTTCAGACGACCTTTTTTGCTGATGCAGCCCTCTATACATCCTATTTGTAACGGCATTTAAATATCAGTTAAGAAACAAGGCCCAAAATCGCCCCTGCCTTGTCGGAATCGCCGAATGACGGTACTATGCGCAGTTAACAGCTTGATTGCCGTTCGGATGGTCATGCGTCCGGGCGAGGTTTTAAATTCAGTATCTTATTTGAAAGCAGAAAATGATTAACGATATTCAAAAAACAGCGGAAAGCAAAATGCAGCGCTCGGTAGAAGTGCTGAAAGAGAATTTGGCGAAAGTGCGTACCGGCCGTGCGCATACCGGTCTGTTGGACCAAGTGGAAGTCGAATACTGGGGCAGCATGGTTCCGGTCAGCCAAGTTGCCAACGTAACGCTTCTGGACGCGCGCACCATCGGCGTAAAACCTTTTGAAAGCAATATGGCAGCCAAAGTCGAGAAAGCCATCCGCGATTCAAACTTGGGTCTGAACCCGGCAGCCGTCGGCGATTTGATCCGCGTGCCTATGCCTATGTTGACCGAAGAGCGCCGTAAAGATTTGATTAAAGTCGTACGCAGCGAAGCGGAAGAAGGACGCGTGTCCATCCGTAACGTGCGCCGCGATGCAAACGATCACATCAAAAAACTCTTGAAAGACAAAGAAATTTCAGAAGACGAAGCACGTCGCGGCGAAGAAGCGGTTCAAAAACTGACCGACAAATACATCGCCGAAGCCGATAAAACGCTGGCTGCCAAAGAAGAAGATTTGATGGCGATTTAAACCCTTGTCCGCGGCGTTTCAGACGACCTTTGAACCGCCGCGCTGCGAAAGGCAGAGATGAAGAGCAGCACGCAGACCATTTTGGAACATACTTCGGTTCCGAAGCATATCGCCGTGATTATGGACGGCAACGGCCGTTGGGCGAAAAAGCGTTTCCTTCCCCGCGTGATGGGGCACAAACGCGGCTTGGACGCGTTGGAAAATATGGTAAAGCATTGCGCCAAACTGGGTGTGCAATATCTGACCGTGTTTGCCTTTTCGACTGAAAACTGGCGCCGCCCCGAAGACGAAGTGTCATTCCTGATGGGGCTGTTTTTGCAGGCTTTGCAAAAACAGGTGCGCCGTCTGCACGAAAACAATATGCGCCTGAAGGTGTTGGGCAGCCGCGAACGCTTCAACCGGCAGATTCTGCAAGGCATCGAAGAGGCGGAAGCGTTGACGGCGAACAATACCGGCCTGACCCTGAGTATCGCCGCGGATTACGGCGGCCGCTGGGACATTTTGCAGGCGGCAAACAAACTGATTGCCGAAGGCGTATCCGAGATTACGGAAGACGCGCTGGCGAAACACTTGATGCTGGGCGATGCGCCGGAGCCGGATTTGTTCATCCGCACCGGCGGCGAAACGCGCATCAGCAATTTCCTGCTTTGGCAGATGGCGTATGCCGAACTTTATTTTACCGATACCCTGTGGCCCGATTTTGACAGCAAAGCCTTGGACGATGCTGTCGCCTCGTTCCAAAAACGCGAACGGCGCTTCGGCCGCACTTCGGAACAGCTGCCGGTAGAGCAGCAAAGGGGTTAAAAATGTTGAAACAACGGATTATCACGGCGCTGTGGATGCTGCCGTTGATGCTCGGTATGCTGTTTTACGCGCCGCAATGGCTGTGGGCGGCATTTTGCGGATTGATTTCCCTGGTTACGCTGTGGGAATACGCCCGCATGAGCGGATTGGAAAAACTGAAAACCAATCATTATCTTGCCGCGACACTGGTGTTCGGCGTCATCGCTTATGCAGGCGGTTGGACGCTGCCGGATATCGTCTGGTACGCCGTTTTGGCGTTTTGGCTGGTCGTTATGCCTTTGTGGCTGAAATTCAAATGGAAATTGAACGGCGGCTGGCAGGCTTATACCGTCGGCTGGCTTTTGGTCATGCCGTTTTGGTTCGCACTCATGTCCCTGCGTCCGCATCCCGATTACGCCTTGTCGCTGCTTGCCGTGATGGGTTTGGTGTGGGTTGCCGATGTTTGCGCGTATTTCAGCGGCAAAGCGTTCGGCAAACACAAAATCGCACCGACCGTCAGCCCCGGCAAGAGCTGGGAAGGCGCAATCGGCGGTGCGATTTGCGTGGCGGTGTACATGACTGTGGTGTGGTGGGCTGGTTGGCTCACGTTTGACGCAGGCTGGCTCAATACCGTGTTAATCGGTTTGGTGTTGACTGTTGTCAGCGTATGCGGCGACTTGCTGGAAAGCTGGCTCAAACGCGCAGCGGGCATTAAAGACAGCAGCAATCTGCTGCCTGGTCACGGCGGCGTGTTCGACCGCGTGGACAGTCTGATTGCCGTCATCAGCGTCTATGCCGCCTTTGCGAGTTTGTTCTGAAGCGGTTAAAAATCGTTGGAACACATCAAACACAATATCGAATAAGCGTTTTCAGACGACCTTTTCGACCTCAAGCCCAAAGGTCGTCTGAAATCCGGAAGCAGTACATAAAGAACACACCATGACACAACAAGTCCTGACCATATTAGGCAGTACCGGTAGCATAGGCGAAAGCACGCTGGACGTTGTCTCCCGCCACCCCGAAAAATTCCGCGTATTCGCGCTGGCGGGGCATAAGCAGGTTGAGAAACTGGCTGCTCAATGTCGGACGTTCCGACCCGAATATGCCGTCGTTGCCGATGCCGAACACGCCGCCCGGCTTGAAGCCCTGTTGAAACGCGACGGCACGGCGACGCAGGTTTTACATGGCGCGCAGGCATTGGTTGACGTTGCGTCTGCCGACGAAGTCAGCGGTGTCATGTGCGCCATCGTCGGTGCGGCGGGGCTGCCTTCCGCGCTGGCGGCGGCGCAAAAAGGCAAAACTATTTATCTGGCGAACAAAGAGACGCTGGTGGTTTCCGGCGCGTTGTTTATGGAAACCGCCCGCGCAAACGGCGCGGCGGTGTTGCCCATCGACAGCGAACACAACGCCATTTTCCAAGTTTTGCCGCGCGATTACACAGGTCGTCTGAACGAACACGGCATCCGTTCGATTATCCTGACCGCTTCCGGCGGCCCGTTTCTGACGACCGATTTAGGCACATTCGACAGCATTACGCCCGCGCAAGCGGTCAAACACCCAAATTGGAGCATGGGGCGCAAAATCTCCGTCGATTCCGCCACCATGATGAACAAAGGTTTGGAGCTGATTGAAGCGCATTGGCTGTTCAACTGCCCGCCTGACAAGCTCGAAGTCGTCATCCATCCGCAGTCCGTGATACACAGCATGGTGCGTTACCGTGACGGCTCCGTGCTGGCGCAACTGGGCAATCCCGATATGCGTACGCCCATCGCTTATTGTTTGGGTTTGCCCGAGCGCATTGATTCGGGTGTCGGCGACCTCGATTTCGACTCATTGTCTGCACTGACTTTCCAAAAGCCCGACTTTGACCGCTTCCCCTGTCTGAAGCTCGCTTATGAAGCCATGAACGCGGGCGGAGCCGCGCCCTGCGTATTGAACGCCGCCAACGAAGCCGCCGTCGCCGCCTTTTTAGACGGACAGATTAAGTTTACCGACATTGCCAAAACCGTCGCCCACTGTCTTGCACAAGACTTTTCAGACGACCTCGGCAACATCGAAAACCTGTTGGCGCAAGATGCCGTTACCCGCAGACAGGCGCAGGAATTTATCGCCGCATTGGGATAAACCGTGCCGCAACGATAAAAAATGACAGGTCGTCTGAAAACCCGCCCATCCGTCATGTGTGGCGGACAAAACGGCAGACTGACTTTATAATCGGCAAAATAACGCCAATAATATTTTCTACACATTGCGAATGCTTTTCAGACGACCCCTGCCTTGATACGTCGTCTGAAACATCGACAACGTCAACCCATACCCAACCAGAGAGATTCTTTTGCAAACCCTTCTAGCTTTTATTTTCGCCATCCTGATTTTGGTCAGCCTGCACGAGTTCGGACACTACATCGTTGCCAGATTGTGCGGCGTCAAAGTCGTACGCTTTTCCGTCGGCTTCGGCAAACCGTTTTTCAGCAGAAAACGCGGCGATACCGAATGGTGTTTGGCGCCCATCCCCTTGGGCGGCTATGTCAAAATGGTCGATACGCGCGAGGGCGAAGTGGCTCAGGCAGACCTGCCTTACGCCTTCGACAAACAGCATCCCGCCAAACGCATCGCCATCGTCGCCGCAGGTCCTCTGACCAATCTCGCGCTGGCGGTTCTGCTTTACGGCTTGAGTTTTTCCTTCGGCGTTACCGAAATCCGCCCTTATGTCGGCATGGTCGAGCAAAATACCATTGCCGCCAAAGCAGGTTTTCAGCCCGGAGACAAAATTATTTCGGTTAACGGCGTTAACGTCGGCGAGTGGGAAAAAGCCCAGCAAGAAATCGTGTTGAACATCGAGTCAGGCAAGGTAAATGTTGCCGTTCAGACGACCTCGGGACAAGAAGCCATGCGGATTATCGATGCCGCAGGCACGCCCGAAGCAGGTAAAATTGCGAAAAACCAAGGCTATATCGGGTTGTCGCCTTTTAAAATCACCACCCGTGTCGGCGAAATGAAAGAAAACAGCCCTGCCGAAAAAGCCGGTTTGAAAAAAGGCGACAAGCTGATCAGCGCCGACGGACAAGACATTGAGTCTTGGCAGCAATGGGTGGAAATCGTACGCCAAAGCCCGGGTAAGAAAATCGGATTGAGCTACGAGCGCGACGGTAAAACTTTTCAGACGACCATCCGTCCCGACAGCATCCAACAACCCGACAAAACACTGGTCGGCAGGGTAGGCTTCGGTCCTCAGGGCGACGAAGCGTGGACAAAAGAAATCAAGCGCGAATATAAGCCGTCTGTCGCAGAAGCATTTGCGATGGGCTGGGACAAAACCGTCGACAATGCTTGGACGACGGTAAAATTCTTCGGAAAACTGATTACAGGCAATGCCTCCCTGAACCATATTTCAGGTCCGCTGACCATTGCCGACGTCGCCGGAAAAACGGCACAGCTGGGGTTTCAAAGCTATTTGGAATTTCTCGCATTGGTCAGCATTAGTTTAGGCGTGTTGAACTTGTTGCCCATCCCCGTGTTGGACGGCGGGCATTTGGTGTTCTACACTGCCGAATGGATACGCGGAAAGCCCTTGAGCGAGCGCATACAGGCAATCGGCCTGCGCCTCGGACTGGCTGCCATGCTGTTAATGATGGCACTGGCTTTCTTTAATGACATCAACCGTTTGTTTGGATAATTTTATGAAATTGAAACAGATTGCTTCTGCTTTGATGGTATTGGGCATGTCGCCTTTGGCATTTGCCGACTTCACCATTCAAGACATCCGCGTCGAAGGTTTGCAGCGCACCGAACCGAGTACGGTCTTCAACTACCTGCCCGTCAAAGTCGGCGACCAATTCAGCGACGCACGCAGCGAAGAAATCATCAAAACTCTGTATGCGACCGGTTTTTTTGACGATGTCCGCGTAGAGACCATGGGCAATCAGGTCTTGCTGACCGTTATCGAACGCCCGACCATCAGCACGCTGAACATCACCGGCGCGAAAATGCTGCAAAACGATGTGATCAAGAAAAACCTTGAATCCTTCGGTTTGGCTCAATCCCAATACTTCAATCCTGCCACGCTGAGCCAGTCTGTCGCCAGCCTGAAGGAAGAATACAAAAGCCGCGGCAAACAGTCGGTCCAAATCACGCCGACCGTAACCAAACTTGCGCGTAACCGCGTTTCTATCGACATCGCCATCGATGAGGGTAAAACCACAAAGATTACCGAAATCGAATTTGAAGGCAACAAAGTCTATTCCGACCGCAAGCTCATGAAGCAAATGTCTTTGAGCGAAGGCGGCATGTGGACTTGGCTGACTAAGAGCAACCAGTTTAACGAGCAAAAATTCTCGCAAGACATGGAGCGCATCAGCGAGTTCTACCAAAACAACGGCTACTTCAATTTCCGCATTCTGGATACCGACATCCAGACCAACGAAGACAAAACCAAGCAAACCATCAAAGTTACGGTTGACGAGGGCGAACGCTTCCGCTGGGGCGACGTGCGCATAGAAGGCGACACCCGCGAAGTGCCGAAAGAAGAGCTGCAAAAACTGCTGACCATGAAAAAGGGCAAATGGTACGAACGCGCCCAAATGGTCAAATCGCTCGAATCCATCCAAAACCGCATGGGTACGGCAGGCTACGCGTTCAGCGAAGTCAATGTCCAGCCTGTTCCCAATGCCGAGACCCAAACTGTCGATTTCGTCCTGAACGTCGAACCCGGCCGCAAAATCTATGTGAACGAAATCAACATCACCGGCAACAACAAAACCCGTGACGAAGTCGTGCGCCGCGAATTGCGTCAGATGGAATCCGCACCTTACGACACCTCCAAGCTGCAACGTTCCAAAGAGCGTGTCGAGTTGCTGGGTTACTTTGACAACGTACAATTCGATGCCGTGCCGGTTGCCAATACGCCCGACCAAGTCGATTTGAACATGAGCGTGAACGAGCGTTCTACCGGCTCTTTGGATATGAGCGCGGGCTGGGTTCAGGATACCGGCTTGGTCATGTCTGTGGGCGTTTCCCAAGACAACCTGTTCGGTACGGGTAAATCCGTTTCCCTGCGCGCTTCACGAAGCAAAACCACGCTGAACGGCTCGCTGTCGTTTACTGATCCGTATTTCACACCCGACGGCGTGAGCCTCGGTTACGATATTTACGGCAAGTCTTACGACCCGCGTAAAGCCTCTTCCAGTGCGAAACAATATAAAACCACCACCGCAGGTGGCGGCGTGCGCATGGGCATCCCCGTGACCGAATACGACCGCGTCAATTTAGGTCTGGCGGCGGAACACCTGACCGTGAATACCTACAAAGGCGCGCCTAAACGTTATGCCGACTTTATCAACCAATACGGTAAAGGCGCGGACGGAGTGGGCAGCTTCAAAGGTTGGCTGTACAAAGGTACGATCGGCTGGGGACGCAATAAAACCGACAGCGCATTGTGGCCGACCCGCGGTTACATGACCGGTATCAACGGCGAAATCGCCCTGCCGGGCAGCGACCTGCAATACTACACGCTGACCCACAACCAAACTTGGTTCTTCCCGCTAACTAAAGACTTTACCCTGATGCTCGGCGGCGAAGTCGGCGTCGGCAACGGCTACGGCAAAACCAAAACCATGCCGTTCTTTGAAAACTTCTACGGCGGCGGCTTAGGCTCCGTACGCGGTTACGAGAGCGGTACGCTGGGTCCGAAAGTCTATGACGAATACGGCGAGAAAATCAGCTACGGCGGCAACAAAAAAGCCAACGTTTCCGCCGAGTTGCTATTCCCGATGCCGGGTATCAAAGACTCCCGCTCCGTCCGTCTGAGTCTGTTTGCCGACGCGGGCAGCGTATGGGACGGCAAAACGTATAACGACAGCAGTAGCAATACCTACTACACCAACAATGCCGCTCAAAACCCATACGGCTTAGGCAAGACCCACAAATCGACCTTCAAGGAAGAGTTGCGCTACTCTGCCGGTGCGGCAGTAACCTGGCTCTCGCCGCTGGGTCCGATGAAGTTCAGCTACGCTTACCCGATCAAGAAAAAAGACAGCGACGAAATCCAACGCTTCCAGTTCCAATTGGGTACCACATTCTGACGTAGGCAGAAAAAGGTCGTCTGAAAACTGACATCCCTATGCGGTCAAACGTTTTCAGACGACCTGAAGGAAAAGGGGCAGGGCGTCCTGCCTCTTTTTTAAAACAAACCGTCATCCCGCTGATTGGCGGGATACAAAATCAAGGAAATCCAGATGAACATCATTGCCAACGCCTTCCGCCTCGGCGGCGCGGCTTTATTGGGCTTCGGGTTGATGAACCAAGCTGCGGCGGCGGAAGCCGTACAGAAAATCGGCTTTATCAATACCGAGCGCGTTTATCTTGAGTCCAAGCAGGCGCAACGCATTCAGACGACCTTGGAAAAGGAATTCCGCAGCCGTCAGGACGCTTTGCAGAAATTGCAGCAAGAAGGTGAGAAGCTCGAAAAATCCCTGTCCGAAGGCAAATTGCAGAGCAAAGAGCGTGAAGCTGCGGCAAAACGCTGGGGCGAGCTGGTTCAGCAGTTCCGCAAGAAACAGGCGGAGCTGGCAGAAGACTACAACCTGCGCCGCAACGAAGAATTTGCCGCCCTCCAGCAAAACGCCAACCGCATCATCGTCGATCTTGCCAAACGCGAAGGCTACGATGTGATTTTGCAGGACGTGATTTACGTCAACGCGCGTTACGACATTACCGACAGCGTGATTAAAGCCCTGAATACACGTTAATCGGAAGGCTGAACGAGATACAGCAAACCTGTTTTCAGACGACCTCTTTCAAGCAAAGGGTCGTCTGAAAATCCAATAAACGATATAATTACTTGTCTTATCACTCCTGCCGGCATACGTTTTAGGCAAACCGTTCTGTCCGACTGCTCCCGCCGTCCCTTTTCAGACGACCTCATCCCAAAGCTTACGAAACATCATGACTTCAAAAACCTACACCCTGTCCCAAATCACAGCGCAGCTTGGCGGCGAATGGCGCGGCAAGGACATTTCCGTCGCCGCCGTGCGCCCGCTCGCAGACGCGCAGGCGGAACACATCAGCTTCCTCGCCAATCCGAAATACAAAGCCGAAGTCCACGACAGCAGCGCGGGTGCGGTCATCGTTTCTGCCAAAGCAGTGGACGAATTTGAAGGGCGCAACCTGATTGTCGCCGACGACCCCTATCTCTATTTCGCCAAAGTCGCCCGCCTGTTTTCGCCCATCGTCAAAGCGCGCGGCGGCATCCATCCGACCGCCGTCGTCGAAGAAAGTGCGACCGTTCCCGCCAGCTGCGAAATCGGCGCAAACGCCTACATCGGCGCGAACACCGTACTCGGCGAAGGCTGCCGCATCTTGGCAAACGCCGTTGTCCAACACGATTGCAAACTGGGCGACGAAGTCGTCCTGCATCCCAACGCCGTCGTTTATTACGGCTGCACACTGGGCAACCGCGTCGAAATCCACAGCGGCGCAGTCATTGGCGCGGACGGATTCGGACTCGCCTTCGCCGGTGATTCATGGTTTAAAATCCCGCAAACCGGCGCGGTAACGCTGGGTGACGACGTAGAAATCGGTTCGAACACCAACATCGACCGCGGCGCGATGAGCGACACCACCGTCGGCAACGGCACCAAAATCGACAACCAAGTCCAAATCGGACACAACTGCAAAATCGGTTCGCACACCGTCATCGCCGCCAAAACCGGCATCTCAGGCAGCGTTACCATCGGCAGCTACTGCATCATCGGCGGCGGCGTCGGTACGGTCGGACACATCGAAATCGCCGACAAAACCACCATCGGCGGCGGCACGTCCGTCACCCACAGCATTACCGAAAGCGGCAAACACCTCGCCGGCATCTTCCCGATGTCCACCCATAAAGAATGGGCGCGCAACGCCGTTTACATCCACCGCCTGAGCGAAATGAACAAACGCCTCAAAACATTGGAAAACCGTCTGAGCGACAGCGAAAAAGACGAATAACCCCACAATCGGTTTACATGGCGGATGCGCTTTAAATCCCGACAAAGCGGCAAAACCTGCCGTTTTAAAGCCCCCGCGATGAAACCGCCCAGCCAACCCCGAAATACCAAGGAATACGACGAACATGGACGTACAACTCCCCATCGAAGCCAAAGACATCCAAAAACTCATTCCCCACCGCTACCCGTTTTTGCAACTCGACCGCATCACCGCCTTCGAGTCCATGAAAACCCTGACCGCGATTAAAAACGTCACCATGAACGAGCCGCAGTTCCAAGGCCATTTCCCCGACCTGCCCGTCATGCCCGGCGTACTCATCATCGAAGCCATGGCGCAAGCCTGCGGCACACTCGCCATCCTCAGCGAAGGCGGCCGCAAAGAAAACGAATTCTTCTTCTTCGCCGGCATAGACGAAGCCCGTTTCAAACGCCAAGTCATCCCCGGCGACCAGCTTGTTTTCGAAGTCGAGCTGCTGACCAACAAACGCGGCATCGGCAAATTCAGCGCCGTCGCCAAAGTGGACGGACAAGTCGCCGTCGAAGCCATCATCATGTGTGCCAAACGCGTGGTTTGAGTGTTCAGAAAAAGGTCGTCTGAAAGTTTCAGACGACCTGTTGCCGTCGCGCATCTTTTCGGCAACACGACAGGAAAGGAAAAACATGACCCTCATCCACCCGACCGCCGTCATTGACCCCAAAGCCGAACTCGACTCCAGCGTCAAAGTCGGCGCGTACACCGTTATCGGCCCCAACGTCCAAATCGGCGCGAACACCGAAATCGGCCCGCATACCGTCATCAACGGCCACACCACCATCGGCGAAAACAACCGCATTTTCCAATTTGCCAGCCTCGGCGAAATCCCGCAGGACAAAAAATACCGCGACGAGCCAACCAAGCTGATTATCGGCAACGGCAACACCATCCGCGAATTCACCACCTTCAACCTCGGCACGGTAACCGGCATCGGCGAAACCCGCGTCGGCGACGACAACTGGATTATGGCGTACTGCCACCTCGCGCACGACTGCGTCATCGGCAACCACACCATCTTCGCCAACAATGCCTCGCTCGCCGGACACGTTACCATCGGCGACTACGTCGTCTTGGGCGGCTACACGCTGGTGTTCCAGTTCTGCCAAATCGGCGACTACGCCATGACCGCCTTCGCCGCAGGCGTACACAAAGACGTACCGCCTTACTTCATGGCGGCAGGCTACCGCGCCGAACCCGCAGGCATCAACAGCGAAGGCATGCGCCGCAACGGCTTCACCGCCGAGCAGATCGCCGCCGTCAAAGATGTGTATAAAACCATCTACCACCGCGGCATCCCGTTTGAAGAAGCCAAAGCCGACATCCTCCGCCGCGCCGAAACGCAGGCGGAGCTGGCGGTGTTTAAAGACTTCTTCGCCCAATCCACGCGCGGGATTATCCGCTGAAGACGGAATCTGCCTGAAGGTCGTCTGAAAACCTGACCGCTTTAACGACGGTTTTTTGATCCGACAAACCTTACCAAGATCGTCTGAAAAGTTTGCAGGTTTGCCGTTTCAGACGACGTTGTTTTCGTAACATTTGCCTTGTCCTTTCCACGTTTGGCGTGGGAATGGCGGTGACGCAAGATTCTGTCTTCCATCTAATCGAAAAGGTCGTCTGAAAACTGGGAAACCAAGTTTCAGACGACCTTTTGATTTGTTGGCACGATGTTGATCATGCGTATTTTAGGAACAGATGATTTTGGGCGCGGCATTTTTTAAATGAACCAAGTGCCTGCTGTTCCGCCCGCTTTAGTGGACGTGGCTGCTTTCTACGCCGCCTTTGATTTCACCATAGACTTGTGCAGAGCTGCCTTGTCCGGATTGGGCGGCGCAGGCGTTGAGGAGCAGGAGGGCGGTGGTGAGGAAGAAGAATTTTTTCATGCGGGTTTCCTTTGGTTGGATGGGAGGGGAGGTCGTCTGAAACCCAATAATATAGTGGGAGACCTTTGCAAAAATAGTCTATTAACGAAATT
>NZ_KV814920.1:0-1416 GCF_001814135.1 Neisseria sp. HMSC067H09
TCTGCGAACCGTATTGTCTGATTACGCCCGATTTAACGATGCGCTACTGTCCTATTTTGATTTTAATTAGCTATAAAACCGATTTTGCCCGTATGTACCAGATTTTCAAAGAAGAAAATCCCCGTGCCTACATCAGCAACTACGGTTTGCCCGACGAACACCTGCACGCCATCCGCTACTACCAAGCTCAGGTGGACAATGAGGCAGTATTGGCAAAATGGCGGCAGTTCAGCAAACGCCGTCAGATGAGCGTAGCTACACCAATCCCGTGTTCTACATCACCAGTCCTGATTTGGAATAATGGAAAAAAGATGTCCAAACCACAGTTACCGACATCAAAAAACGCTATCCCGATAAAAAATCATCGGCTACCTTTGGCCACATATTATTCAGCCACCGGTAGTCTTTATTTCAAACAATTTATTGATGCCGAACGTTGGAAAAAATGCTGGAATTCAGTAAAAAATATACTGATGGAGACCTTTGCAAAAATAGTCTGTTAACAAAATTTGACGCATAAAAATGTGCTAAAAAATTTTCAATTGGCTAAAACCTTTCTGATATTGAGAAAAAAGTAGAAGAAATCAGGGAGGTTCTTCATTTTGAAAATGGTATTGAGCATAAAATTTTAATAACTCATGTTATTGCAAAGGTCTCAGGTAGAGAAACTCCAACCTCTTGAAAATCGTTAAAATCAACTCCTTTTGGCTAAATATACAAAGGTAGTCGAAAAGAGCAATGATTTTCAGACAACCTTAGATATAGGAAATTGTCACGTTGTTTACACTTTTTCTACGTCAAACAGCTTTGTTTTTGATTAAATGCTTTTTAAGTAACCATCCAGCATTATCAAGAACTTAGCAGGTTTCCCGCGTCTATCAACATTCTTGACAATACCGAATTTCTGCTCAATCAGCTTTTCAAACAAAAGCCGAAAGTCTAACAGCGTGGTTGATTTCCACAACACATATGGATAACAAAAAGCCGAACGGATAAACCATTCGGCTTTCTATCAAAAGCAGCGATTATTGAACTTTAATTTCTACATCAACACCGGCTGGCAAGTCCAGTTTCATCAGTGCATCGGTAGTTTTGTCAGTCCAGTCCACGATGTCCATCAGGCGCAAGTGAGTGCGGATTTCCAATTGTTCACGAGAAGTTTTGTTCACGTGTGGAGAACGCAGAATGTTGAAACGTTCGATTTTAGTCGGCAACGGAATCGGACCTTTTACAACGGCACCGGTACGTTTTGCAGTTTCAACGATTTCTTGAGCAGAACGGTCGATCAGGCTGTAATCATAAGCTTTCAGGCGGATACGGATTTTTTGGTTTGCCATTTATCGATATCCTTCAATTAAGCGATGATAGAAGAAACCACACCCGCACCTACGGTACGGCCACCTTCGCGAATCGCAA
>NZ_KV814921.1:0-851 GCF_001814135.1 Neisseria sp. HMSC067H09
CGAAAACGCCAAAAACGCATTCCTTGCCTGCGCCACCCAGAACTTGTCCCGGCTGTCTCCGTCCGGATACAGCATCGCCGCTATCGACATCAAATCCGATACCCGCTGGTCGGGATCGGAAGAAACATAGGTAAACGGATTCCAGCGGTGCGTCCTACCGTCTTCGGCAAAGGGGTTGAACAGATAGACTTCCTGACCCAATACCTCTTTGCGGTAGCCGCTGGTCAGGTTGAAGTTTTCCTGTTTGATATCCAAAACTACGACCGAACTTTTGTAACTCAACAGGTTCGGTATCACGATACCGACACCTTTACCCGAGCGGGTCGGTGCCGCCAGCAATGCAAACTGCTGGCCGCTGTAATGCAACAGCTTGCCGTTGTATTTGCCGACGACTAACGATGTATCGGATTGTTTGAAAAAGCCTGCCTTTACCAGGTCCGACATCCCTGAAAACCTTGCCTCGCCGTGCAGGCTGGGGGAAGCTGTCCTCCATATGGGAACGAGGCTGAACAGGTAGGCCAGCAGCGGCAGGCCGAAGCCGGCTATACCTGATGTCTTAATTTGTAAAGAATACGCTGCAACCCGAGGAAGATGCAGCGTATTGAAATATTTGAACCATGTCGTCAGTACCAGCGGGGTTTTGTCCAGTCCCAGCCATTGCAGTAAGATAAAGCCGGAAAGGTAGCTGCCGGCAACCAAGGAAAGCAGCAATAAAATTGCCGTAATGATGAATTTGTTGCGTAGGGTCATTTTTATATGCCTCTTAACTTTAGATGATTAAATCGGTTTTAGAAATCAATAAGCAATCTTTAGCAGTAAAGGTCGTCTGAAAAAGCTTTCAGACGACCTTT
>NZ_KV814922.1:0-251 GCF_001814135.1 Neisseria sp. HMSC067H09
CTTGGGAGATTAAACCGGAAAAAGCAGTTTTGGCGGCTTCACTCAGGAAAGGTTTTTGAGACAGGGAGGTAAAGTATGCTTTGAGTTCGGTACCGTTGCCTGAAGAAAGACGGTAGATTTTTCCTAAGGTGCAGGGAGGTTCTTTAACGGTTTCCTGCCAGTTCAAACACTTCGCATATTTTGTATTTTTGTAGACCGATGCATCAAAACAATAAAGCGAAAACGCCAAAAACGCATTCCTTGCCTGCGCC
>NZ_KV814923.1:0-21580 GCF_001814135.1 Neisseria sp. HMSC067H09
CTTCAGCCTTGGCTTTAGCTTTGGCAGCTTCTTCCGCAGCTTTGCGCTCGGCTTCTGCTTTAGCTTTGGCAGCCTCTTCAGCGGCCTTGCGTTCTTCTTCAGCTTTAACTTTTGCAGCTTCCTCAGCAGCTTTACGTTCGGCTTCGGCTTTAGCTTTGGCGGCTTCTTCCGCAGCTTTTCGTTCCGCTTCGGCTTTGTCGTTGCTATCCGCTTTTACGTCTTGATTCTGGTTTTCAGACGACGTTTGTGTTGAATTTACGGAATCTTCGACTTCTTTATGGATATTTTCTTCAGATGCTTCTAAAGCATTATTTGCATCAGCTTGATTACCGGCAGGAGGGGTTGCCGTTTTTTCCGTTTGTCCGGATGGATTCGGAATATTGCCCGGCTGGACAATCGGGTAAGTCGGGGTTGGAGCGACAGACGGTGTACCGCCTCCGCCACCTCCTCCACAGGCTGTTAATATTGAAACGGCAATACAAGATAAGATATGAGGGTAAGGCGTTTTCATTGTAATGTTCTCAATTTAAAGTAGTTATGTGAAAATCATTCTATGCGTGTTTCATTTTTATGTCATCTGATTTTTGCGACGAAAGGTATCATTTTTAGTTAAACGGTTTATTTTATTTGCATTTTTTTAGTGTAAAATATGCAAAAAGCGTGATAAATGGTCGTTTTTTATACTCAAACGGTATGTTTTTATTGTGTTATAATCCGCACTTCATACAGGTCGGACAGACAGTCGCCGCGTATCGCGTAAGGCATACGGGGAGGAAAGTCCGGGCTCCGCAGAGCAGGATGCCGGCTAACGGCCGGGCGCGGAAACGCGACGGAAAGTGGAACAGAAAGCAATACCGCCGACGGCCACCTTCGGGCGGCACGGGTAAGGGTGAAAAGGTGCGGTAAGAGCGCACCGTGCACTTGGTAACAAGGCGCAGCAGGCTAAACCCCATCCGGAGCAAGACCAAACAGAACGCTTTGACGCTGCTCGCCGAGCGTTCGGGTAGGTTGCTGGAGTGCATCAGTAATGGTGTGCCTAGAGGAATGACTGTCCGAGACAGAACCCGGCTTACCGTCCGGCCTGTATGTCCCGATTATTGAAAAAGGTCGTCTGAAAAATAGAAATCTGTTTTTCAGACGACCTTTTGCTTTTTTAGGTCAATCAGTTTGACAGTTTTTTGATATTACGTTAAAAAAGGTTATGCCATATACGGCTGAAAAATGGGCGGTGCGCAATGTGCCGCAACTGAAAATAAAAGGCGGTTTCAACGCCTTTGGAGAACTTTTATGTCTGACAACTACTCCGCCCGCAAGGAAAAAACCTTCTTCGGGCATCCCATCCAGCTCTCTACCCTGTTCCATATCGAATTGTGGGAACGTTTCTCGTTTTACGGGATGCAGGGTATCTTAATGATCTATCTCTATTACGCTGCCAATAAAGGCGGTTTGGGCATAAACGAGTCGCTCGCCGGCGGCATCGTCGGCGCATACGGCGGCAGCGTTTATTTGTCCACCATACTCGGCGCATGGCTTGCCGACCGGATTTGGGGCGCGGAGAGAACGCTGTTTATTTCCGGCATCGTGGTCATGCTCGGACACATCGTTTTGGCAATCGCACCGGGTCTGTACGGGCTCTTGTGCGGCTTGGTACTCATCGCACTGGGCAGCGGCGGCGTGAAATCGTCGGCAAGCTCAATGGTCGGCTCGCTTTATGAAGCAGATCACATGAAGCCGCTGCGCGATGCCGGTTTTTCGATTTTCTATATCTCCATCAACATCGGCGGCTTTTTAGGCCCGCTCCTGACAGGCTTGCTGCAAACGAAGATGGGTTTCCACTACGGCTTCGGCGCGGCGGCAGTCGGTATGGCTTTCGGGCTGTGGCGTTACTCTGTGGGGCGCAAACTTCTGCCGCATACGCCTGCGCCCAATCCGCTGCGTCCTGAAAAAGTGAAAACCGCGGTGGCAGTCGCCGTGTTGATTGTCTTGGTTATCGGCAGCCTGATTGCCTCGGGCGCGCTCAATTTGGACAACTTCTCCAAATTCCTGCTCGGCACGGTCATTCTTACCGTCATTGCCTATTTCGCGCGTCTGCTCGGCAGCAGCCATGTGTCGTCTGAAAACAAACGCCACATCATTGCCTATATCCCGCTGTTTCTGACCATCTGCCTGTTTTGGTCGGTCTGGTTCCAAGTCTATACCGTGGCGACGGTGTATTTTGACAAAACGGTTGACCGCACCCTATTCGGCTGGACTGTCCCCGTCGCATGGAAAGACTCGATCCAAAGTATGTGGGTCGTCCTCTTCTCCGGCGTGATGGCGGCGATTTGGACGAAAATGGGCAAATATCAACCGAAAACCCCGTTTAAATTCGTGTTGGCGATGATTGTTGTCGGCATATCCTATCTTGGATTCGTACCGTATATTTCATCAGAGACACCCATGCCGATTATTGTGTTCGCGCTGATCTTGCTCGCCATCACCATAGGCGAACTGATGATCTCGCCGATTGCACTTTCTATCGCCACCAAAATCGCCCCGCCCATGTTCAAAACCCAAATGGTCGCGCTCAACTTCTTGGGCTTTTCGTTGGGCTTCACTTTGGGCGGCGTGTTGTTCAAAGAAGGATTCAACGACAAAGCCCCGCTGGATTTCTACTGGATGCTTTGCGGCATAGGCGTAATCACCGGTGTGGTATTGTTATTGCTTGTTCCCGTTTTGAATAAAATGCTCAAAGGCGCGGATTAAAAACCGCTCTGAGCAAGACATACAAAAGGTCGTCTGAAACCTGAATCTTGGTTTTCAGACGACCTTTCGCATATGGATAAGGTTTAATCTTATTTGCCGATGCAGAAACGCGAGAAAATCACGCCCAGCAAATCGTCGGCGGTGAATTCGCCGGTGATTTCGCTGCACGCGTTTTGGGCGAGGCGCAGGTGTTCGGCGAAAAGCTCGATTTGGTTGTTGTCGCAGAGGGCGGCGTTTTCCAGCTCGGCTTGGGCTTCGTGCAGGGCGTTGAGGTGGCGGCTGCGGGCGAGGAACAGGCTTTCGCTTTCGCCCTGCCAGCCGACTTCCTGCAACAGCGCGTGTTTGAGCAAGTCGAGACCCGCGCCGGTTTTGGCGGACAGGCTGATGACGGTGTCCGCACCGGTTTGCGCGAGGCCGTCTGAACGGACGTCGACGGGTTCGCCGGTCAGGTCGGCTTTGTTGTGGATTTCGATTTTTTTCAAACCTTCGGGCAGGCTGTTCAAAATGGCTTGGGTTTTGGCGTTCACGCCTTCGCGTGGGTCGATGAGAATCAGGGCGACATCGGCTTCGGAGACGGCTTTGCGGCTGCGCTCGATGCCGATTTGTTCGACCACGTCGTCGGTTTCGCGCAGGCCGGCGGTGTCGATGATGTGGACGGGCACGCCGTCGAGGGTGATTTGTTCGCGCACGGTGTCGCGGGTGGTGCCGGCGATGTCGGTTACGATGGCGATGTCGTCGCCCGCCAAGGCGTTGAGCAGGCTGGATTTGCCGACGTTGGGCGCGCCGACGAGGACGACGTTCATGCCTTCGCGCAAAATCGCGCCTTGTTCCGCGCTGGCAAGGACGGTTTTCAGACGACCTTGCAGGGCTTGGAGCTTGCCGCGCGCGTCGGCGGCTTCGAGAAAATCGATGTCTTCTTCGGGGAAGTCCAGCGTGGCTTCGACCAGCATCCGCAGGGTGATAAGGTCGTCCACCAGCTCGTGTATGTGTCGGGAAAACGCGCCTTTTAACGAACGCAACGCCATGCGTGCGGCGGACTTGCTGGAGGCGTCGATGAGGTCGGCGACGCTTTCGGCTTGGGCAAGGTCGAGTTTGTTGTTGAGGAAGGCGCGTTTGGTAAATTCGCCCGGCTCTGCCATACGCGCGCCCAGTTCGAGGCAGCGCGAAAGCAGCATGTCCATCACGACGGGGCCGCCGTGTCCCTGCAATTCAATCACGTCTTCGCCGGTAAAGCTGGCGGGGGCGGCGAAGTAGAGCAGGATGCCGTTGTCTATCGGCTGCCCGTCGCCGCCGAGAAAGTCGGTGTAAAGCGCGGTGCGCGGTTTGGGCGTTTTGCCGCCGCTGAGTGTTTGTGCCAAAGGCAGCAGGTTTTTGCCGGAAAGGCGGATAACGCCGACGCCGCCGCGTCCGGGGGCGGTGGCGATGGCGGCGATGGTGGGTTGGGATGCGGACATGGCTGGCTCGTATCGGGAATTTGATGAGCAGTATTATATAGTGATTTCACAATGATAAAGGTCGTCTGAAAACAAGAGGCAGGCGAGGTTTATTTGCTACCGTACCGAATCGATAAAAAGAAAGAAATTGTCGAACTTCTGGAAAGAAGTGTGGAACAGACGCCGGGCAAGGCTCGAAATCACTTGCACGCGCTCTCGGACACCCTGTCGGGTAGGCTGCGGTATCGAGATTTTCACCGCTTTTCCAACGTCTGCATGGGATAATATCATGCTTACATTAAGAATAAATAATATTTCAGAAGGACAAAAGGTCGTCTGAAAAAGGGAGATTTAAGGTTTCAGACGACCTTTTGCCTTTCCGCTTTCTTTGCATATTCTTTGTCTAACTTGACATTTCCTTGCTGTCGCAACACCATAAAGGCAGATTCGGCAGCCGGTTCGAGCCTGCCGTCGTGTTTTTTATCAACCGAAAGGCTATCTACGATGACACAATCCACTCACGATCCTTACGCGGATTACCGCGAGCTGACGCTTCGGGGCATGATACTCGGTGCGCTGATTACCGTTATCTTTACCGCGTCAAACGTTTACCTAGGCTTGAAAGTCGGTCTGACCTTTGCTTCGTCGATTCCGGCGGCGGTGATTTCGATGGCGGTTTTGAAGTTTTTCAAAGGCAGCAATATTTTGGAAAACAATATGGTGCAGACGCAGGCTTCGGCGGCGGGTACTTTGTCGAGCATTATTTTTGTCCTGCCCGGTTTGCTGATGGCGGGCTACTGGAGCGGTTTCCCGTTTTGGCAGACTGCGCTGTTGTGTATGGCGGGCGGGATTTTGGGGGTGATTTTCACCATTCCGCTGCGTTACGCGATGGTGGTGAAAAGCGAGTTGCCTTATCCCGAAGGCGTGGCGGCGGCGGAGATTTTGAAAGTCGGCAGCCACGAGGAAGAGGAAGGCCGTCAGGGCGGCAGCGGCATTAAAGAGCTGGCGGCAGGCGGCGCGTTGGCGGGCTTTATGAGCTTTTGTTCCAACGGTTTGCGCGTGATTGCCGACAGCGCGAGTTATTGGTTTAAAAGCGGCACGGCGATTTTCCAACTGCCGATGGGCTTTTCGTTGGCATTGTTGGGCGCGGGCTATCTGGTCGGACTGACGGGCGGTATCGCCATCCTGTTGGGCATTTCGATTGCTTGGGGTATTGCCGTGCCGTATTTTTCATCGCACATTCCGCAGCCTGCCGATATGGAAATGGCGGCGTTTGCGATGAAGCTGTGGAAGGAAAAAGTACGCTTTATCGGCGCGGGTACCATCGGTATTGCGGCGGTTTGGACGCTTTTGATGCTGCTCAAGCCGATGCTGGAAGGCCTGAAAATGTCGTTCAAGAGTTTCGGCGGCGGTGCGCCCGCTGCGGAACGCGCCGAACAGGATTTGTCGCCTAAGGCCATGATTTTTTGGGTATTGTCCATGATGCTGATTTTGGGCGTATCGTTTTATCACTTTATCGGCGATTCGCACATTACAGGCGGCATGGCTTGGCTTTTGGTGGTCGTTTGCACGCTTTTGGCTTCCGTCATCGGCTTCTTGGTCGCCGCCGCCTGCGGTTATATGGCGGGTTTGGTCGGCTCGTCTTCCAGCCCGATTTCTGGCGTGGGCATCGTTTCCATCGTCATCATTTCGCTGGTGTTGTTGGTCGTGGGCGAATCCGGCGGCTTGATGGCGGATGAGGCTAACCGCAAATTCCTGCTGGCGCTGACCTTGTTCTGCGGTTCGGCAGTGATCTGCGTGGCTTCGATTTCCAACGACAACCTGCAAGACTTGAAAACCGGCTACCTGCTCAAAGCAACGCCTTGGAGACAACAGATTGCGTTGATTATCGGCTGTATCGTCGGCGCATTCGTCATCTCGCCCGTGTTGGAACTGCTCTACGAAGCTTACGGCTTTACCGGCGCCATGCCGCGCGAAGGCATGGACGCGGCACAGGCTCTGGCAGCCCCCCAAGCGACTTTGATGACAACCATCGCCTCGGGCATTTTCGCCCACAACCTCGAATGGGCGTACATCTTCACCGGCATCGTGATCGGCGCGGTGTTGATCGTCGTTGATTTGGTGTTGAAAAAATCGTCCGGCGGCAAACGCGCACTGCCCGTCCTCGCCGTCGGCATGGGCATCTACCTGCCCCCGTCCGTCACTATGCCCATCGTGATCGGCGCAGTGTTGGCGGCGGTGTTGAAACACATCATCGGCAAAAAAGCGGAAAACCGTGAAGGTCGTCTGAAAAACGCCGAACGTATCGGAACCTTGTTCTCCGCCGGTTTGATTGTCGGCGAAAGCCTGGTCGGCGTAGTGATGGCATTCATCATCGCCTTCTCCGTGACCAACGGCGGCTCCGACGCCCCGCTTGCGCTGGGTCTGGAAAACTGGGAAACCACCGCATCCTGGCTGGGACTAGCATTCTTCATCACAGGCATGGTGTTCTTCGCCCAACGCGTGTTGAAAGCAGGACGCGTCAAGTAAGTTGGGTTTGAAAATAAAGAGGTCGTCTGAAAACTTGGGATTCAGGTTTTCAGACGACCTTGTTTTTATCTGTAACTTCTTGCTCTTTTATCCAGTGGGAGAGGACTGGGGAGAGGGTGGTTCTACGGGGCAAACGAATTTGATTTTACCCAAAGTCATAGAACCACCCCCATCCTAACCTTCCCCCGCCGGACGGGGGAAGGGACAGGTTGCCGTTGCAGTAAACCGTAGCGTGGGCTTTGCCCGCGATATGAATGCCAAAATGAAAGCACATTCGGCTATTGTCTGATTTTGATTATTTAAATGATGGATTTCGTGGGCAAAGCCCACGCTACTTGAGTTATCCAAAATCTGTATTGATTGAATACACGGGTCGTCTGAAAACGGGTATGAACGGGTTTGTTTCTTTAAAACCCGAATCTTAAAGTTTCAGACGACCTCGTTTTTATCTACAACTTACCCCCTCTCCCGTCCGGTGGGAGAGGGCTGGGGAGAGGGTGGCTCTGCGGGCTACACGAATTTGATTTTACCTAAATCCACAAAGCCACCCCCATCCCAACCTTCCCCCGCTGGACGGGGAAGGGACAAGTTGCCGTTGCATTAAACCGTAGCGTGGGCTTTGCCCACGAGATGAATACACGGACACAGCTAACTGATTCAGATTATTAAACGGCAGATTTCGCGGACGAAGCCCACGCTACGGGTTCGGTTGCTCCAAGTATGTATCGAGTCAATAAAAAGGTCGTCTGAAACCTTGAATTTCAAGTTTCAGACGACCTTTTTCATGCCTGCTATATGGTGAAACCCGTCAAATCACTTCCAAAACAAAATATTGGCGCAATTTGTCGTACACTTTGTCGGTTACGTTGATGCAGCCGTTGGTGATGATGCGGTCGGAGACGACGTTGGAAGCGATGCGCTGCATACGGCGCTCGGAGGGTTTGAGCGTCCAGACGCGGTGCAGGGCGAAGAGGAAGTCTTTTTCCTGCTTGAAGCCGATGATTTCGCCGCCGTAGCCGGGTTTGGAAGTCTTCATCAACTGCATATCAAATGTGCCTTTCGGCGTGGTTTTGCCGATGAGCACGGGGTAACACTGGGCATCGTCGGTGAAACACAGCTCGGCTTTGGCGGTGTTGACGATGACTTTTTTGCGTTGCATGTATTCTTTGGCGGCATCGGCTGCGGCAAAGCTGTTCAGCCCTGCCAGCAGCGATACGCCGAGGATGATTCTTTTAAACATGTTTTCCTGTTATCTGCGGATGCGGTGGTGGGTTTCGGGCGCAACCTCGCGGATGATGATTTGAGGTTCAGGCGCGGGTTGTGGGGCAACTTCTTGTACGGGCGGGCAGACGGCGTCTTCCGGGAAGACGGCTTTCCAATGGAAGCTGCGGGCGTATTTGTGTTTGTCAAACAAGACTTTGTATTGGCAGGTGGTAATGCCTTCTACGCCGGAGCCGATGTCGGGATTGGCGGGAACGCCGGGAGTGCGGAAGTGGAAGAGATAGTTCCATTCGCGCACGCCGAACATACCTTCATCGTAGTGCGGACGGCCGAGGATTTTGTAAATGTCGTCTTTGCTCAGACCCGGTTTCATCTGTTCGAGTTCATCGGCGGTCGGGAATGTGCCTTGGTTTTTGTTAAAGGTTACGGAGTAGGGTTTCGGAAAGACGGGGTTGTCCGTCGTTCCGTCGGCTTTAACGTGGCTTTTGCCGGCGCAGGCGGACAATACGGCTGCGGCAGCGAGGTAAAGGGCGGTTTTGGCGATGCGGGACGTTTTCATGGTTAATCCTTTTTCATGTTGGCGGCTTCGGTTATGCCTCTGCCGCATGGAAAAATACGATTTACCCGCACGCTGCCCTTTGTGCAGATGCCGTTTATTGTCACTTTGTAACAATTTCATACGAATATAATTGGAAATGATGGTACATCGGCTTCAGGCAAGCGTGTGTCCGGGTCGGGTAAAATCACGTTACTGGTTGTTTATTTTGATGTTTAATCAAATTTAAGGCGAAATGTTAATTTCTTGTTCAGATTCCATGCAAGTTTTATGCCAATTTTTTAAAAAGGTCGTCTGAAACGCTTATCCGTGTTTCAGACGACCTTTCGCTTTCAGGATTTAAAAAAACGGATTGTGCCGTTTTTCATGCCCGATGTCGGTCATTCTGCCGTGTCCCGCGATGACGCGGGTATCTTCGGGCAGGACGAACAGTTTGGTGCGGATATTATGGATGAGATCGGCGTGGTTGCCGCGCGGGAAGTCGGTTCTGCCTATGGTTTCGTAAAACAATACGTCGCCAGCAATAAGCAGCCCTGCTTCGGCGCAGTAGAAAACGACGTGGCCGGGCGTGTGGCCGGGGATGTGCAGGACTTGGAAGGCGTGGCTGCCGACCTTGAGCGTTTCGCCTTCGGTCAGCCAGCGGGTCGGCTCGAATGCGGGGGAAACGGGAAAGCCGTATTGGGCGGTCGTTTCGGGCAGGGCTTGGAGCAGGAAACCGTCGTCTGCATGAGGGCCGATGACGGGGACGGGGCGGTGTTCCCGCAATTCCACCACGCCGCCGGCATGGTCGAGGTGTCCGTGGGTCAGCCAAATGGCGGTCAGGGTAAGGTTTTTCGCGTCCAGCTCTTGCAGCAGGTAGGGAACGTCGCCGCCGACATCGGTCAGGACGGCTTCGCGGGTTTCGTCATCCCACAAGAGGGTACAGTTTTGGCGGAAAGGGGTAACGGCAATGATTTCGGCTTGAAGTGCCATGAGGCGGGATTCCTTGGGTAGTGGTTGGACGGGGCGGATATTTTCAGACGACCTTCGGTCTGCTTATGCGGTATCATTATTATATTTGAAATAATCACTCACATTACAGGAACGTTTATGAGAACTTCAATGCAGGGCATGATACCGATTTTTGCCGCTTTTTTCATCCAAACGGCGCTCGGCGCGGATTTGATGCTGGCGCAGGAATACAAAGACCAAGAGATTGCGGGCTGGGCGATGAGCGAGAAGCTCGACGGCGTGCGCGCGTATTGGGACGGGCGGCAACTGGTCAGCAGGCAGGGCTACGCGTTTACGCCGCCCAAAGGTTTTACCGCGCAGTTCCCGCCCTATCCGCTCGACGGCGAGCTGTATAGCGGACGCGGGCAGTTTGAACAGATTTCCGCCGCCGTGCGCTCGTCTTCCGGCGATTGGCGCGGCATCCGCCTGCACGTTTTCGATGTACCCAAAGCGCAGGGCAATCTTTACCAACGCCTCGCCGTCGCAACGCAATGGCTGAAAACGCATCCGAACGCGCCGATCACCATCATCCCGCAAACCAAAGTCCGCGACCGGCAGCACGCGATGGACTTTTTAAAACAAATCGAAGCGCAAGGCGGCGAAGGCGTGATGCTGCGCCAGCCCGAATCACGTTACATCGGCGGCAGGAGCAGCCAATTATTGAAGCTGAAAAGCCAATACGACGACGAATGCACGGTAACGCGGCATTATGAAGGCAAAGGGCGCAACGCCGGACGGCTGGGCGCGGTCGGCTGCAAAAACCGACACGGCGAATTCCGCATCGGCAGCGGCTTCAAAGACAAAGACCGCGACAACCCGCCCAAAATCGGCTCGGTCATCACATACCGCTACCGCGGCTTCACACAAAAAGGCACACCGAAATTTGCGACGTTTGTGCGGGTCAGGACGGACAGGTAAAAGCCGATGGTCGAAAGGTCGTCTGAAAACCGTATTTTTAGGTTTTCAGACGACCTTTTCACAAGTTTGACGGATACTGAATTGGTTTTCTGCTTTGGGGGCGGGAAGGAGAGCTTTGGTATATATGGTGTACAATTTTTGTCTGATTGGTTTTTAATGGATTGGTTTGATAGAGGGATAAATGATGGATGTTTATGATTTGATTTTTGAAAGTTTCCTCCCATTATTTTATAAGGGAAAATACACTGAAGCGATTGAAATTCTGCATCAAGCTTGGAATGAAATTACGGATAAAAGTACTCAGATTACAGAGCAATGTGATATTCAATATTGGCTTGGCTGTTGTTATTTTGAACAGATCAAGAGAAGTAAAAGCACATCCGAAGCGGAAAAATTTGTTAAGCAGGCTAGCGAAAATTTTTCCGCTGTTCACAAAAAAATATCACAATTAAATAATGAAGTAGAAAAAAGGGAATGGGAAAAAATAATCCTTCCAAGTTTAAGAGATATTGATTACCTCAATAAAGATTGGCATTCTTATTTTGAAAAGAAAAAACAAGAAATACAAGAATCACTTTTCAAAGGGAAAACTTCACAACCACAAGACGCTGTTGCAACCGTATTGGCGGTTCTCCATATCACACCAATAGAATTGGGTTCTATCCCGATGGCGCATTATACTTCCCCCCATGTATGCCATATATTATTCGGGATTGATGGCAACGAAATCGACATTCCGATGCGGCTCGGCAGCTCGACCTATATGAACGACCCGTCCGAAGGAAAGGGGCTGCTGGACTTGCTGAACCAGCAAGATTTGGAGTTGGAAAACAAAACGGATGGCGTGTCCCACAATGCCTTTTTTACCTGCTTCTCAAGTCGCGTCAATGACTTGAACCAGTTTCGCCTGTATGGCAAAGAAGACGGCGTGGAGGCTTCGGGCTGCTGTCTGGTGTTCAATAAAAACGGGGATTGGCTGATAGAAGCGGATGTTTCCGTCCCATTCAGCAGCCTATCCAAAAAGTCAGGGAAAGATTCAGACGACCTGCCGGAAGACGGTTTTTGGAATGATGAATACGAAAAGCTGCCGCTTTATCAAGTTGCCTATATCGCGTACAAAGATGAATATATTGCGGAAAAGAAATGTGGGATATGGCTTTCTGCTCCGAATAAGGCTTTCAATCTTCATCAAAATTTAGCAAAAGAAAATCTGGGTTCGTCCATTCGATTCACGTTAAATACAAATATCAGTCGGTTCGGCATCCGCCTGAAACCCGTCGGAAATGAAGAATGGCATCAGTTCCGCTTGGAAAAATTAAAAGAAGCGTTGGAAGAGCTTATCGGGTTTTTTAAGGACAAATCCGCCGTCAGCGACGACGATAAAGAAGCCTTGGAATACATTCGCTATCTGTTTAAAGACTTCGCCTTCCGCGACGAAGAAGAGTTCCGCCTGTTGGTCATCAAGCCGATCGATTCGGAGGAAATCGAATATTGCGAGATGACCCAATCCGTCTATATCCCTTACGCCGATATACGGAATCGGGTGGACGAAGTGATTTTGGGCACGAATTACGAAAAAACCGGCAATCAACGCAAGGCGGAAGTGTTCCGCTATCAGATGAAGCAAAAATGCCCCGACGTCAAAGTCTCCCGCTCGACGCTGCCGATTAATCCGCCGAATAAGTAGCTTGGTTTGCTTAATTTCCGATACGGGTATCTATTATCAGCCGTCATTCCCGCGCAGGCGGGAATCCAGAACGTAGAATTTAGGAAACTTTTTTTCCCGATAGATTTCTGTGCCGACAGGACTGGATTCCCGCCTGCGCGGGAATGACGGCTGATGGATAGGCGGTGTATCGGAAACAATAGTGAAACCCGCCGCCCCGTTTTCAGACGACCTTTTCATCTGTCTGCAAGGCTTTCCCGTTATAATTCCCGCTTTCGTTATTTTCAGACGACCTCTTTTCTATGAAATCCTACCCCGATTCCTATCTCCATTTCGAAAACCTCGACGCCCCCGAAACACAAAACTTCGCCGCTGAAGCGCATGCCGAAACGCGCGCGCGTTTTTTGGACAACGGTAAAGCGCGTGCGCTGTCGGACGGGATTTTGGCGCAAATGCAGGACACGCGGCAGATTCCGTTTTGTCAGGAACACCGTGCGCGGATGTACCATTTCCATCAGGACGCGGAGTATCCGAAGGGCGTGTACCGCGTGTGTACGGCGGCGACTTACCGTTCGGGCTATCCGGAGTGGAAAATCCTGTTTTCGGTGGCGGATTTTGATGAGTTGCTTGGCGACGATGTGTATCTGGGCGGGGTGTCGCACTTGGTGGAGCAGCCCAACCGCGCGCTGTTGACCTTGAGCAAATCGGGCGGCGATACGGCTTATACGCTGGAAGTGGATTTGGAAGCGGGCGGGCTGGTCGAGGGCGGCTTTCATTTTCCGGCGGGGAAAAACCATGTGTCGTGGCGCGATGAAAACAGCGTGTGGGTGTGTCCGGCCTGGGACGAGCGGCAGTTGACCGAATCGGGCTATCCGCGCGAGGTGTGGCTGGTGGAGCGCGGCAAGAGTTTCGAGGAAAGCCTGCCGGTGTACCAAATTGGTGAAGACGGGATGATGGTAAACGCGTGGCGTTACCTCGATCCGCAGGGTTCGCCGATTGATTTGATTGAAGCGTCGGACGGTTTTTACACCAAGACGTATTTGCAGGTGTCGTCTGAAGGCGAGGCGAAGCCTTTGAACCTGCCTGCCGATTGCGACGTGGTCGGCTATTTGGCGGGGCATCTTTTGCTGACGCTGCGCAAGGACTGGAACCGCGCGAACCAAAGCTATCCGAGCGGTGCGCTGGTGGCGGTGAAGCTGAATCGGGGCGAACTCGGGGCGGCGCAGCTTTTGTTTGCGCCCGATGAAACGCAGGCATTGGAAAGCGTGGAAACGACCAAGCGTTTTGTGGTGGCGAGCCTGCTGGAAAACGTACAAGGCCGTCTGAAAGCATGGCGGTTTGCCGACGGGAAATGGCAGGAAGCCGAACTGCCGCGCCTGCCGTCGGGCGCGCTGGAAATGACCGACCAGCCTTGGGGCGGCGACGTGGTTTACCTTGCCGCCAGCGATTTCACCACGCCGCTGACGCTGTTTGCGCTGGATTTGAATGTGATGGAATTGACCGTCATGCGCCGCCAGCCGCAGCAGTTTGTTTCAGACGGCATCGAAGTGCGGCAGTTTTGGGCGGTTTCGTCCGACGGCGAGCGCATCCCTTATTTCCACGTCGGCAAAAACGCCGCGCCCGACACGCCGACGCTGGTTTATGCCTACGGCGGTTTCGGTGTGCCCGAGCTGCCGCATTATTTGGGCAGCATCGGCAAATACTGGCTGGAAGAGGGCAACGCCTTCGTGTTGGCGAACATACGCGGCGGCGGCGAGTTCGGCCCGCGCTGGCATCAGGCGGCGCAGGGAATCAGCAAACACAAAAGCGTCGATGATTTGCTTGCCGTCGTGCACGATTTGTCCGAACGCGGCATGAGTTCGCCCCAACACATCGGTTTGCAGGGCGGCAGCAACGGCGGCCTGATTACCGCCGCCGCCGTCGTGCGCGAACCGCAAAGCATAGGCGCGCTGGTGTGCGAAGTGCCGCTGACCGACATGATCCGCTATCCGCTGCTCTCCGCCGGCGCAAGCTGGACGGACGAATACGGCAATCCGCAAAAATACGAAGTCTGCAAACGCTGGCTGGGCGAATTGTCGCCGTATCACAATCTTTCAGACGACGTGCCATACCCGCCCGCGCTTATTACCACCAGCCTCAGCGACGACCGCGTCCATCCCGCCCACGCGTTCAAGTTCTACGCCAAATTGCGCGAAACCTCCGCACAATCGTGGCTCTACGCTCCCGACGGCGGCGGCCATACCGGCAACGGTACGCAACGCGAATCCGCCGACGAACTCGCCTGCGTGTTGCTGTTTTTGAAAGAGTTTTTGGGGTAAGGGCGGGTGGCGACACTGCTGCCGCGAATGAAAAAAGGTCGTCTGAAATTGCTTTTTCAGACGACCTTTTTTAATGGTTGTTTCAAATCAAAATATCTATGCCGCCGGCCCCATCAGCACTTCTTCGCATCCGAAGGCAAAAATCCGTAATGCCGTCTGAACGCTTCGTTGAACCGTCCCGCGTGGCAGTAGCCGCAAAAGTGCATGGCGGCTTGGACGGTGCTGCCGGATTCGATGAGGGCGAGCGCGTGTTCCAGCCGCAGGCGGCGCAGGCGTCCGGCGACGGTTTCGCCGGTTTGCGCTTTGAAATAGCGTTTCAGGTAGCATTCGTTCAATCCGACGCGGCGGGCGATTTCGGCGATGGTCAGCGGGCGGGCGAACTCGCTGTTCAAAATATCGGCGGCTTCGTCTATGCGCCGGCGGCGGTAGCCGTTGTCGTGGCGGCGGAAGGTGAAGCGCAATAATCGGGCGGAGAGTTCCAGCGCGGCGGCTTCGTCGGCGAGCAGGCCGAAGCCGTCCGATTCGAACGGGCGTTGCAGCAGGGGCAGGCCGCCGCTGTCAGTGCCGCCGCGTTTTGCGCCAGCCGTTGCAGGGCGAATCGGCCTATCGTTTGCGGCGAAAACAGGCGTTCGTCCAGCAAGCCTTCGTCGTGCCAGCGGCGCAGTTTTTCCAGCGAAAAATCCAAATGCAGCGCGCACATGCCGCCGTTGTCGGGCAGCAGGGTTTCGGACACGTCCGCCAGTTCGCCGCGCACCAGCCAGATTTCGCCGGCAGACGGGCGGTATTCCCTGCCGCCCATTTGTAACCGGTTCTGCCCCGACACCATGACGAACAGGGCGCAGTTGTGGCTGAAATTGTGGATTTCGGTGGGAAACGCACCCGTTCCGCCGCCGCGCATCCGCGACAGGGTGATGCCCGAGTCGAAGCGGTTGATGCACATTTCCAGATGCAAACTGGGCTGTTTTGCCTGCGCCATGAGCGCGCTGTCGGAACAGCCGTCCAACGCCCAGCCGGATTTATCGGAGCGGACATAGGTTTGGTACTGGCGGTAGATGGCGGCGGTGTTCATGCTTGGATGGGAACGGGTTGTCTGATAAGTGGATTAAATAGGAATTATTGCCAATAATCAAGCGCAGGGATTGGTTGAAACGAGAAAGGTCGTCTGAAAGCGTGTTTCAGACGACCTTTCCCGTTTCGGGAATTTGTTTTGCCGTTTCGGGAATTTTGCGTTTTGCTGCGTGGTTTCTGCAGATTATTTGTTTAATAATAAATATTCTTATTCGTATGCAAAGGAACCGCACACCGTGAAGCCACGTTTTTATTGGGCAGCCTGCGCCGTCCTGCTGGCCGCCTGTTCGCCCGAACCTGCCGCCGAAAAAACTGTATCCGCCGCATCCCAAGCTGCATCCGCATCTGCCGCCATGCTGACCGTGCCGACCGCACGGGGCGATGCCGTTGTGCCGAAGAATCCCGAACGCGTCGCCGTGTACGACTGGGCGGCGTTGGATACGCTGACCGAGCTGGGCGTGAATGTGGGCGCAACCACCGCGCCGGTGCGCGTGGATTATTTGCAGCCTGCATTTGACAAGGCGGCAACGGTGGGGACGCTGTTCGAACCCGATTACGAAGCCCTGCACCGCTACAATCCGCAGCTTGTCATTACCGGCGGGCCGGGCGCGGAAGCGTATGAACAGTTGGCGAAAAACGCGACCACCATAGACCTGACGGTGGACAACGGCAATATCCGTATCAGCGGCGAAAAGCAGATGGAAACCCTGGCGCGGATTTTCGGCAAGGAAGCGCGCGCGGCGGAATTGAAGGCGCAGATTGACGCGCTGTTCGCCCAAACGCGCGAAGCCGCCAAAGGCAAAGGGCGCGGGCTGGTGCTGTCGGTTACGGGCAACAAGGTGTCCGCCTTCGGCACGCAGTCGCGGTTGGCCAGCTGGATACACGGCGACATCGGCCTGCCGTCCGTGGATGAATCTTTACGTAGTGAAGGGCACGGACAGCCCGTTTCCTTCGAATATATCAAAGAGAAAAACCCCGACTGGATTTTCATCATCGACCGTACCGCCGCCATTGGGCAGGAAGGGCCGGCGGCTGTCGAAGTGTTGGATAACGCGCTGGTGCGCGGCACGAACGCTTGGAAGCGCAAGCAAATCATCGTCATGCCTGCCGCGAACTATATCGTTGCGGGCGGTGCGCGGCAGTTGATTCAGGCGGCGGAGCAGTTGAAGGCGGCGTTTGAAAAGGCTGAACCCGTTGCGGCGGGGAAAGAATAGGGGTCGTCTGAAAACGGAGCTGCAAAAGAAGTGAAAAGCAGCCTGCACGTTGAAAATACCGCTCAAGCAAACCTACGGTTTGCCGCCCTCTCCCTAGCCCTCTCCCACGGGGAGAGGGGATGGGGTTGCAGGCTGCTTTTAAGGTTCAGGCAAATTTTAACTCTTGTTGAAGCTAAAGCGCGGTTTCAACGAATTGAAAAGCAGCCTGCACGTTGAAAATACCGCCAAAGCAAACCTACGGTTTGCCGCCCTCTCCCTAACCCTCTCCCACGGGGAGAGGGGATTGGGTTGCAGGCTGCTTTTAGGTTCAGGCAAATTTTAACGCTTGTTGAAGCTGTACTTTCAGAAGCTGCACTTTCAGGCGACCTCGTGGAGTACCACAGGCACACGCATCGATCGGCTGAGTCAAAGATTCAGACCGATAGCAGTCCGCACCCGAGTTTATGCGGCAAACAGCGAGGCTGCGGCAACCCGTCCCTTCTCCCCGTGGGAGAGGGTTAGGGAGAGGGCAGTAAGCCGCAGGCTTACATCAAAGCCGATAACGCTTCCGTTACAACCCCGCCCACTGAAAGCAGCCTGCAACGAAGCCAAAATGACAAACCGCATCGTAAACCACCCAACCCATAGGAGAACCCCATGCAAAACGAAACCATCAACCTGAAACAGTGCCTTGCCGCCATCAAAGAATACTGGCAGCCCGAAATCATCAACCGCCACGGGTTCCAATTCCGCCTGGTCAAACTTTTGGGCGATTACGGCTGGCATACGCACGGATACAGCGACAAAGTGCTGTTTGCTGTGGAGGGCGACATGGCGGTGGACTTCGCCGACGGCGGCAGCATGACGATACGCGAAGGCGAGATGGAGGTCGTGCCGAAGTCGGTTTCGCACCGCCCGCGTTCGGAAAACGGCTGCTCGGTGGTGCTGATTGAGCTGCCCGACCCGTCCGAGGCCGTCTGAAAACGAAGTTTCCGAAGGGAGCTGAGTTTTTGCGAAGCTAAAAGCAGCCTGCACCTTCAATATGCCGAAAGCACAACCCCACCGCACACCAACACACAAAGGAAATCCCATGACACGCTTCAAATATTCCCTGCTGTTTGCCGCCCTGCTGCCCGTGTACGCGCAGGCCGATGTTTCTGTTTCAGACGACCCCAAGCCGCAGGAAAGCACCGAATTGCCGACCATCACCGTTACCGCCGACCGCACCGCGAGTTCCAACGACGGCTACACCGTTTCCGGCACGCACACCCCGCTCGGGCTGCCCATGACCCTGCGCGAAATCCCGCAGAGCGTCAGCGTCATCACATCGCAACAAATGCGCGACCAAAACATCAAAACGCTCGACCACGCCCTATTGCAGGCGACCGGTACCAGCCGCCAGATTTACGGCTCCGACCGCGCGGGCTACAACTACCTGTTCGCGCGCGGCAGCCGCATCGCCAACTACCAAATCAACGGCATCCCCGTTGCCGACGCGCTGGCCGATACGGGCAATGCCAACACCGCCGCCTATGAGCGCGTGGAAGTCGTGCGCGGCGTGGCAGGGCTGCTGGACGGCACGGGCGAGCCTTCCGCCACCGTCAATCTGGTGCGCAAACGCCCGACCCGCAAGCCATTGTTTGAAGTCCGCGCCGAAGCGGGCAACCGCAAACATTTCGGGCTGGGCGCGGACGTATCGGGCAGCCTGAACGCCGAAGGCACGCTGCGCGGCCGCCTGGTTTCCACCTTCGGACGCGGCGACTCGTGGCGGCAGCGCGAACGCAGCCGCGATGCCGAACTCTACGGCATTTTGGAATACGACATCACACCGCAAACCCGCGTCCACGCAGGCATGGACTACCAGCAGGCGAAAGAAACCGCCGACGCGCCGCTCAGCTACGCCGTGTACGACAGCCAAGGTTATGCCACCGCCTTCGGCCCGAAAGACAACCCCGCCACAAATTGGGCGAACAGCCGCCACCGTGCGCTCAACCTGTTCGCCGGCATCGAACACCGCTTCAACCAAGACTGGAAAATCAAAGCCGAATACGACTACACCCGCAGCCGCTTCCGCCAGCCCTACGGCGTGGCAGGCGTGCTTTCCATCGACCACAGCACCGCCGCCACCGACCTGATTCCCGGCTACTGGCACGCCGACCCGCGCACCCACAGCGCCAGCGTGTCATTGACCGGCAAATACCGCCTGTTCGGCCGCGAACACGATTTAATCGCGGGTATCAACGGCTACAAATACGCCAGCAACAAATACGGCGAACGCAGCATCATTCCCAACGCCATTCCCAACGCCTACGAATTTTCCCGCACGGGCGCCTACCCGCAGCCATCATCGTTTGCCCAAACCATCCCGCAATACGGCACCAGGCGGCAAATCGGCGGCTATCTCGCCACCCGTTTCCGCGCCGCCGACAAGCTTTCGCTGATTTTGGGCGGACGATACACCCGTTACCGCACCGGCGGCAGCTACGACAGCCACACCGGCGGCACGCCCACCATCCGCGCCAACCGTTTCACCCCCTACACAGGCATCGTGTTCGACCTGACCGACAATCTGTCGCTTTACGGCTCGTACAGCAGCCTGTTCGTCCCACAATCGCAAAAAGACGAACACGGCAGCTACCTGAAACCCGTAACCGGCAACAATCTGGAAGCCGGCATCAAAGGCGAATGGCTTGAAGGCCGTCTGAACGCATCCGCCGCCGTGTACCGCGCCCGTAAAAACAACCTCGCCACCGCAGCAGGACGCGACCCGAGCGGCAACACCTACTACCGCGCCGCCAACCAAGCCAAAACCCACGGTTGGGAAATCGAAGTCGGCGGCCGCATCACACCCGAATGGCAGATACAGGCAGGCTACAGCCAAAGCAAAACCCGCGACCAAGACGGCAGCCGCCTGAACCCCGACAGCGTGCCCGAACACAGCTTCAAACTCTTCACCGCCTACCACTTCGCCCCTGAAGCCCCCAGCGGCTGGACCATCGGTGCGGGTGTGCGCTGGCAGAGCGAAACCCACACCGACCCTGCCACGCTCCGCATCCCCAATCCCGCCACCAAAGCCCGCGCCGCCGACAACAGCCACCAAAAAGCCTACGCCGTCGCCGACATCATGGCGCGTTACCGCTTCAATCCGCGCGCCGAACTGTCGCTGAACGTGGACAACCTGTTCAACAAACACTACCGCACCCAGCCCGACCGCCACAGCTATGGCGCACTGCGGACAGTGAATGCGGCGTTTACCTATCGGTTTAAATAAGGCCGTCTGAAACGGAGTTTCTGCGAAGCTAAAGTGCAACTTTTGAAAGTACAGCTTCAACAAGAGTTAAAAATTGCCTGAACCTTAAAAGCAGCCTGCACGTTGAAAATGCCGCCCAAGAAAACCTGCGGTTTGCCGCCCTCTCCCTAGCCCTCTCCCACGGGGAGAGGGGATTGGGTTGCAGGCTGCTTTTAGGGTTCAGGCAAATTTTCACTTCGTTGAAGCTCCGTTTTCAGACGACCTTTTGAAGCACCACAGGCACACGCATCGAGCGGCTGAATCAAAGATTCAGACCGATGGCAGTCCGCACTCGAGTTTATGCGGCAAACAGCGAGGCTACGGCAACCCGTCCCCTCTCTCCGTGGGAGAGGGTTAGGGAGAGGGCAGTAAGCCGCAGGCTTGCATTCGGAACGAAACGAAAACCGCCGCACGGAGTCTAATCAAACCGGTTACGAAAACAAATAACGCGGCCATATTCCGCTTTCAGACGACCCAAACCGACCGAAACATATAGTGGATTAAAATAAGAGACAAGACGGTAATGCCTGCTGTGTACAGCTAGAATACATAAGGGCGTTGGCAGTGCCGTATCATTGCAATTTTGATCTACCATAAATTTTGTCTGCAACCAAAGGAAAACCATCATGAAAAACATCAAAACCCAACTTTTCGCCGTCCTCATCGGCCTCTCCGCCGCAGCCGTGCCTGCCGCCGAAATCGCCCAAGGCACGGGCAAAGTCTTTGAAGGCGCCAACTACACCGTCATCCGCGAAACCCTGCCCAAAGGCAAGGAAATCCCCAGCCACAACCACCCCGGCCACACCCTGCTGGTTACCCAAACCAAAGGCAGCTCGGTATTTTTGTTTGACGGCGGAAAAAGGCAGGAATTGCGGCCGGGCAGTGTCCTGAAGGCGGACGGCAGCGAATATGTCGCCATCAAAATAACCGACGACAGCGAATTGGTGATTGTGCTGGTGAAGGACGGGAAGAAGGCGGGTGCGGAATAGAATGTCCTTCAGATCGTCTGAAAACGCAGTTGGAGACGACCTTCCGCCACCATCGGCAATCGACCTATAATCTATTTCCTGTCCGCCCCCGACGAATCCGCCGCCATTGAAGAAAGAAAGTCCCATGACCGCGCTGCAAACCATCGCCGAACACCTCACCCGACACCGACAAACCGTTACCTGCGCCGAATCCTGCACGGGCGGCCTGCTTGCGGGCGCATTCACCAGCATCGCGGGCAGCTCGCAATGGTTTCATCAAAGCTTCGTGACTTACAGCAACCAAGCCAAAGAAGAACGCCTCGGCGTCATGCCCGACGCGCTGCTGAAACACGGCGCGGTCAGCCGTGAAACCGTGTACGAAATGGCGCGCGGTGCGAAAGCCGTCGCACAAGCCGACTACGCCCTGAGTATTTCCGGCATCGCAGGCCCGGGCGGCGGCAGCGCGGCAAAACCCGTCGGCACGGTGTGGTTCGGGTTGTCCACGCCGACCGAATCGCTGGAGCAAATGAAAATCTTCAGCGGCGACCGAGAGGCCGTCAGAAATCAGGCCGTCGCCTTCGCCCTTGAATTTTTGGCGGAACATTTGGTTTGACGGTTCACGGCGCAAGAACGGCAAACCGCGTTCATGCAAGTCTGAAAACCAAGATTCAGGTTTCAGACGACCT